>DAOVWV010000276.1 GCA_030636485.1 Methyloprofundus sp. | reverse complement strand
GGGAGGGTCGCATAATCCCTTTGCCGGGCTTGGTGATCTGCTAAACAAATGAGTAAATGTTCCTGGGCGTTCAGTCATCAACTGGAAGAGCATTACCATGATACACAGTGGGGTGTTCCGGTACATGAAGACCGACTATTGTTTGAAATATTAATACTGGAAGGTGCACAGGCAGGTTTAAGTTGGTTAACGGTGTTAAAAAAACGGGAAGCTTATTGCAAAGCATTTGATAATTTTGATGTGCACAAAGTTGCAGCTTATAGCGAAGAAAAGCAACGACATTTACTAAGCAACCCGGGCATTATCAGGAATAAACTCAAAATTCGCTCAACCATTACTAATGCTCAGGCTTTTATTGCCATACAGGCGCAGTATGGTAGTTTTGATGCTTATATATGGTCGTTTGTAAATGCTAAAACCATAGATAATGCCTGGCGAAAGATGCATGAAATCCCTACTAGCTCCGCTGAGTCTGAGCTGATGAGTAAGAGCCTAAAAAAAGCGGGCTTCAAATTTGTGGGGCCAACGAGCTGTTATGCCTATATGCAGGCAGTGGGTATGGTGAATGACCATTTATTAAGTTGTCCCAGATATTATGCTGTCTAGGACAGCCTTCTAGGAACGGGAATTCAATAATATCTGAACCTGACTTGCTTTATGGTTCCACAGTCGCATAAATTTTACCTGTGACAGAGTGAAGTATATTAAAAATAGGAACAAAGCATGAGAAAAAAAGGCCGCCAGGTTGTATTAGATACCGAAACAACTGGGTTAAATCCCAAAGAAGGGCACCGGATTATTGAGATTGGCTGCGTAGAACTGATCAATCGGCGTTTAACGGATCGACAATTCCATATGTATATAAACCCTGAGCGGCTGGTTGATGCAGGGGCAATGGAAGTGCATGGTATCAGCAATGAGTTTTTACAAGATAAGCCAGTGTTTAAAGATGTAGCCGATGATTTTATTGACTTTATTCGTGGAGCGGAGCTGGTTATTCATAATGCACCGTTTGATGTGGGCTTTATGGATCATGAATTTGGCTTATTAAAACCCGTAGCCGAAAAGACGGCCGACTTTTGTACAGTATTTGATAGTCTGGTCTATGCACGAAAAAAACACCCTGGTCAGCGTAATAGCCTGGATGCTTTGTGTAAACGGTATGGTATAGATAATAGCCATCGTGACTTACACGGTGCTTTACTGGATGCAGAGATTTTATCTGACGTTTATCTATTAATGACGGGTGGCCAGCTTTCAATGCTGGAAGAGGATGGTGTCGTTGAGGGGGGGGGGCAGGAAATTCAGCGGCTTAGTAGTGATAGGCCGGCTTTGAAGGTGATACAATGCTCGGCTGATGAGTTGGTAGAGCACCAGAAAACCCTGGAAATGCTGGAAAAATCGAGTGGAGCGTGTTTGTGGAGTCGCTAATTTTCCTGAGTTTATCAAGGTGGGTGATGCCGGGATTAACAGTCTTATGACGGCAACTACATGGGTTAAAAACAGGGTTTTTCCTGGGTTATTGACAAATATTATTAATTATTGAGGTTTTTATGGCAGCAACACCTTCTAGTATGATGCCTTTAGGCACTAGTGCCCCTGGTTTTAGCTTATTTGATACGATCTCTGGAGAAATTAAAAACCTGTCTGATTTAAGAGGAGAAAAAGGCAGCATCGTATTTTTTATCTGTAATCACTGTCCCTATGTGATTCATATCAAAGAGCAGTTGATTGATATTGCACAACACTATGCAGCACTCGGCATTAGTACTATTGCCATCAGTGCCAATGATATAGAAAATTACCCTCAGGATGCACCGGACAAGATGCAGGCATTAATGATGGAGTGGGGCAATCCATTTACCGCTTATTGTTATGATGAGAGCCAAGAGGTGGCAAAGGCCTATTTAGCTGCTTGCACACCTGATATTTATCTATTTGATAAAGATTTAGCCTGTGTTTATCGTGGGCGGCTGGATGCGGCGACACCTAAAAATAATGCACCCTTAACGGGCGAAGATTTACGTAGTGCCTTGGATGCTTTATTGGCAGGGGAGCCTATTATTGAGGAGCAGGTGCCGAGTATCGGTTGTAATATTAAGTGGAAGTAGTGTTTGGGTTATCTGGGCTATGGGAGCTGCTCTCCTGTAGCCCAGGTAATGAAAGATTGCAATTATTCGCTGACCGGATCTAACGATTTATTAACAGCCTTTTCTAGAGACTCTGCCTCTAGCGCCTGCCTTGCTGCTCGCTTTGCGGCATCAGCATCGGTAGGACGGCAGTTGCCTGGGCACAGGAACTTCCCCATGGGGCGTAGAAAGGTGTATGTAGCAGGGACGACGATAAAAACATCGGCCACACGTTCAAATGCATCATGCGGTGGTGCAATGGCGCTTAAAGCGGTAAAGGGGGACATGACTACAAATAATGCAGTGCCAACGACGGTTGTCGCCAAACCTAAAGGGCGGGTGATCAATAGGTCAAAGGGGACAAAATAAGGATTATAATCAGGTGTTTTAGTGTAATCTTTTGCTTTTGCTTGCGCTGGCTGGGTAAGGAAAAAACAGCTGAGTAAGCTTAGAAGTAGGTATTTTTTCATGGTAATTTTCGAATAAGATAAAAAAAAGCGCTAGTTTGTGAGAATTAGCGCTTTTTTTGTGTCTGAAAACAGGCTACCCGGAAAATATTCAGGGTAGCCTGACTAATAGTTCTACATTAGTGTATGTCTTTCCAGTATTCTTTCTTCAATAAATAGGCGATAAAGCCAAAGATAAAGATAAAGAATAACACATATTTCCCCATGCTTTCGCGTTCTAGCTGTGCAGGCTCGCCCGCATAGACTAGAAAGTTAACAATATCATTCACAGATTTATCGAATTCTTCGGGACTCATGGTGCCGTTTTCATCAAGTTCTAATTCAGCAATGACTTGTTGGCCATTGTCTTCTTCAAATATTGCTCTTTGTGTACCTTGAAGTTTCCAAAGCGGGTTGGGCATACCCACATCAGGGAAGATTGCATTATTAACCCCTAGCGACTTTTTAGGGTCAGCATAAAAACCTTTTAGGTAGCTATATAACCAGTCAGCTCCTCTTGAACGAGCAATAAGTGATAAATCAGGTGGCTGTGTGCCAAACCATTTTTTAGCATCATGTCCATTCATGGCTGTCAGCATTTTGTCATAAATGCCTGCGCCCTCTGGTGCAACTTTCTCTAATATTTCCTGTTCATCAATATCAAAATCATCCGCTAGGTTAAGATAACGGATATATTTTGTAGAATGACAGCCTAAACAATACTGTACATAGAGATGCGCACCGTTTTCCAACGATGCTTTGTCTGTTAAGTCAATATCTGCCGAGTCTAGCTCCATGCTTGCCGAAGCAAATACACCGAGTGGCATTAAGAGTAATAGACAGGTTTGTAATAATTTTTTCATATTAGTCTAGGCTCCCCTTAACTTTTTTTGCAATGTTGACACCGACGTTAGCAATGCCCGCTGGGTTGGGACGTTTGTGCACCACAGTGTGTCCATTTTCTTCAACTGGAACATCTTTAGTCATTTTTGACATCGCTTTCTTGAGCCCTGGAATACGGTCTTCAAGCGTAGGTTGCTCTGTGAGACGGTCAGGAACTGGCTTGGTTTTTTCCCAGCGAGT
>DAOVWV010000312.1 GCA_030636485.1 Methyloprofundus sp. | reverse complement strand
AGTTTCACCCGCCAAAAATAACACCTTATCTGGATATGCACTGATAGCATCCGCAGTGGGAAAGGCAATAATATTATCAGCTGTATTGGCAAAAATATCCAAATCTATACGCCATTGGTACTCCCCCTCTTTTAAGACTAAATTTTGTAATAAAAACTGTCTAAAACTGGCTTCGGGAATTGAAGTCGATAACAAATCATCCGCTTGTTTTCGATTAGAAATCTGTTCTAAAGGCAACTGCTTTAACGCCTGAATAAGATTATCGAAGCTATGACGATAACTGACGGGGGCAATATCAGCCACTATGAGCTTATTAATACGTTCAGGATGCGATAAGGCAAAGCACATAGCGGCCTTCCCCCCCATACTATGGCCTAATATATTAACCCTAGGCAATTGCTGCATATCAAGAAACAACTCAATATCAGCGACCATAGACGGGTAATCCATCGCTGGACTATGCCCTGAATCACCGTGATTGCGCATATCGACCACATAGATATGATAAGAGCCAGCTAGTTTGCGTGCAATAAGCTTCCAGTTTCTGGAAGAAGCAAAAAAACCATGTAATATCAGTAAGGGAGGGTTTATCGAGTCTCCATACTCCTCATATGCCAATACCAGCGCTTTACTCATATGCCTGACCTGAAATCGTAGCAACAACGGAACGACTCCCACCATGATTACGATGCTCACAGAAGTAAATGCCTTGCCAGATACCCAGATTCAACCGGCCTTGAGTGATCGGAATATTAATGCTGGCACCCAGAATACTACTTTTTAAGTGTGCTGGCATATCATCATCCCCTTCGTAATCGTGTTGATAATAAGGCGCTAACTCTGGCACAAAGGTATTAAAGTGACTCTCAAAATCACTTCTAACGGTCGCATCTGCATTCTCATTAATGGTGAGTGAGGCCGAAGTATGTTTAATAAATAAATTAAATAGTCCACACTCAATTAAGCTGATATCAGGTATAGCACGTAAAACATCTGCGGTAATTAAATGAAAACCTCTCGGTTTAGCCGTTAATTTAAATTCTTTTTGGATCCACATAACGATATTGACTCTTGTAGTCTATGGCTTCAGTCCATAAATATTTACAAAGACTCGCCACGATTAAGCATAAAAAAGGCGATCATAAAGATCGCCTTTTAATATTCATTAACGACAACAACTAAATTAAAAATTCAGTTTTATCCCGCCCTGATTCAGTTAATGTGCGCATCCACACCGGCATAACACCACGCCCTGTCCAGGTCATTTCATGGTTATCAGGGTTACGGTATTTAGGAGGAACCTTTGCTCCTTTGCGCGCCTGTTTTTTATCAGCCTCATAAATTTCAACGGTCGCTCCAACTGAGGCAGCTAATTTTCTGATCTGGGCATACACCTCTTTACGCTGACTCGCTTGCTTTTCTTTTAAGGCGGACTCTGCATTCGCTATTATTTCTTGCAATTCATTGGTGGAAAGATTATTTAAATCACTCATATTATTCAACCTTAAAACTATTTAATATTATTGTATATGCTAAAGTATCTTTATGTTAAAGATATTTGAATGAAATTATAACAAAAATATAACTATTTAATTATCTTTTTTCGACCGAGAAATTAATTTTATGCAACACTTCACCTTGTTTAGTTATTACTCTTACTTGCCACTGACCAATAGACGTTTGGGTAAATAACTTACTGGTATAAAAACGCCACCTATTACCACGAATAATAACCTTACGTTTATATATAGATTTACCCTCCCTTAACCATTCATGAAATACTGCATCACCCTTCATATTTTTTATTTCAGTAAAAAAATAAAGCCCCCGTGTCTTTTCTCCCACCAAAAAAGGCAACTCAACCTGACCGTATGGTCTGAGCTTATTCATGCCTTGTGCAAGTTCTGCGCGGGTAATATGCGGGTTCAGATATTCAGTTTTAATGGGAGGGCTTGGGGGGGGGGATTGAACAGCCTTCTCCATAACAACAGTTTTGGGTTTAACCTCTGCTTGAACGGCTGAACCTTCAAGGGGAGCCTGTACAGCAGGCTCTTTCTCTAAAACATTGTTAGCTTTGCTATTCTCACCCAAGCTAGCTGGTTCTTTGCTTAAAGCCTGGGGAGTGACCTGCTCAACAACAATCTCTTTTGTAAGAGCTTGTTTTTGTTGTTCAGGCTCACTTTCCATACCCGTGGTATCGTCATTTTTAGTGCTATCATCCTCAAGATTAAAATAATAAGCAGGAAGAATAATAAAAATCAATACAACGATGACGGCATAGATAATTCTTTTTAAATTCCACTCTGTCATCATTTCAACTTCGGAATCACCTTCAAGATCGCGACTTGTTTTTGATTTTACTTTAATTGACAGAGTGTTACTGGTCTTCATTTTCAATGGTCTCAAATAAGGTGACGGGCAATAAGTAAGATACCATAACGTAGAAACAGCTAAAAAGATATGCAAAATATGTGGGAAATTTATTACGCATCCCTTCATAGCCAGTATAGCTCGCTCAGCGTTTCATGGAATTGAGAATCAGTCAATTCACTCGTGATTAGGAAAAAGTAGGGATGAGCTTGTCAATTTAACGCGATACAGGCCATGACTTCACGACTGAAACGAGTTTCCGGAGGCTGCCTTGATTTTGATCTTTATTTAAATCAAGTTCCAGATTTTTTTGGAGGGGAGTTCATTATCAATATACTCAAGAATAGAAAGCAACTAGGGAGAAGCCATTTTGAGTCAATTTTTTTTATTAAGGGAGAAAAAGTCAGCGCCCTTAAAAAGTTGTTCTGCGGTAACTATATAGCTTACAGTGCCCGCGCTTGCCATCCATGGCAAACAACGAATGCAGTCATATTTTTACTACAATAATTTTAGCTATTGTATGATAATTTATCACCAAAAGCCGCTGTCCAGTCTTTATTAAACTTCTCTACCGCTGGCTGTACCGCTGGAAAATTAACCATTTGCTCAATCACATCAACAGGCAATGTAATCGCGCCACAGCCCGTTGCCAAAACATCCATCACTTGCTGAGTCGACTTAAAACTTGCTGGCGTAAGAATCGTTGGTAAATCATGCACTTCTAATAAGTGCTGAATTTCCGCACAAACAGCCACACCGTTATTATTAAGCGTATCAATACGATTTAGATAAGGTGACATATAGTCAGCGCCATTTAAAGCCGCTAGGAAACCTTGTTGTACTGTGTAAATAGCTGTTGCTAAAGTACGAATATTAGTATGGCGTAATTGCTTCATTGCAGCCAGACCAATAGGTGTCGTAGGAATTTTTACTGTAATATTTTTGTATGGCATTGCAGATAGCTGCTT
>DAOVWV010000339.1 GCA_030636485.1 Methyloprofundus sp. | reverse complement strand
GAGGGTGCCATCGTTAGACGTACGACTATCGTGCCTTCCTGTAATTTAGGTGTAAACTCAGAACCCAGAAAAGGAAATACAAGTGCACCTGAGACGAGTAACACGACAGCTAATACGATGGCAGAGGCACGTTTATGGATAAAATATTCTATGAGTGGGCGGTAGATTTTTAGCAAGGCATTAAGAATGCGTTCATCTAGGTTAGGCTTGTCACTTGCTTGTTGCGACTTGCGGCGCATCAAACTATCGGATAATAGTGGTGTTAAAAACAAAGTGTATATTAACGAGCCTAACATTGTTAGTGCAACCGTATACGCAAGTGGTCTAAAGGTTTTTCCTTCTACGCCCTCTAAGGTAAACAAGGGCAAGAACACCATGATAATAATGACGATGGCAAATAAAATGGGTTGAGCCACTTCATGACAGGCTTTTCTGACTATTTGTAACTTCGTTTCACCAGGCTCTGATTCGCGTAATAAACGGTCGACATTCTCAACCATGACTATTGAGCCATCAACCATCATACCAATGGCAATGGCTATTCCGCCTAAGGACATCAGGTTGGCGGACATGTCTAATAAGCCCATGATGATAAAGGTAAACATTACCGAAAAAGGAATGGCAAGTACGACAACCAAACTAGGACGGAAGCCGCCCATAAAAGCAAACAGAACAAGTGCGACCAGAATAACCCCTTGTATTAGCGCACTGTTCACTGTATTTACCGCAGCCTCAACAATATCTTTTTGTTGGTAGTAAGGGACGATGCTGACTCCTTTGGGCAAAGTCCTGTTAATATCCTGTATTTTTTGCTCCAGTTGCCCGATTACTGTGGATGCGTTGGCTCCATAGAGCTTGACCACCATGCCTGCGACCACTTCACCGATACCATTATGTGTTTGTAGGCCACGGCGAATGGCACCGCCTATTTTAATTTCAGCGAGTTCAGAGAGATAAACCGGGCGGCCATCGACTGTTTTGACGACAATATTACTAATATCGCTAATGCCTTTTACCAAGCCAACTGAGCGAATAATAAATTGTTCGCTGTTGCTTTCCAGGTATTGTGCGCCGACATTCAGGTTATTTGCACGTACTCGCGATATCAGTTCATTGAGCGTGACCTTGTAACGCAATAAAGCATCCGGGTGCACAATGACTTGATACTGTTTTTCCTGGCCGCCGATACCTAATACTTCGGTGACACCTGGCACGGTTTGCAGGTTAAATTTTACCACCCAGTCCTGTAGTGTACGTAACTCCTCCAGTGTATATTGCTGGGTCTCGTCTTTTAGATAATAGAAAAGTACCAACCCCATGCCCGTTGAGATGGGGCCCATTTCAGGTTCACCAAAATAAGCCGGAATTTTCTCTCTGGCTTGCTGTAAGCGCTCATTGGTCAATTGCCGGGCAAAGTAGATATCGACCTCATCCTTAAAGTAGATATTGACCACGGATAAGCCAAAATTGGATACTGAACGAATTTTTTCTATTCCGGGCAGTCCTGTCATTGCTGCTTCTACCGGGTAAGTGACATACATCTCTATTTCTTCCGGTGCCAGGCCTTCGGTAACGGTAAAAACCTGTACTAGATTAGGTGAGACATCAGGAAAGGCATCTACCGCCAGATTTTGATAGCTACGGTAGCCTGCCATCATTAGCAGGCTTGCCAATACCAGTATCAGTAAGCGATTGCGTAAGGATAGATTGATAATTTGATTAAGCATACGAGTTCCTTGCCTTAATGACTGTGGCCGTGGCCGAAAGAGCCTTTTTGTGACTGTGCTTTTAAGGCAAAGGCGTTTTGACTGACGTAGGTCTGTCCTGGATTTAATCCCTGTAGGATTTCTACGCCATTAAAGTCTCTGCGCCCAAGTATGACTGGCCGAGCCTCGAATTCCCCCGGCTTATGTTCAATAAAGATAATGTTTTGTCCTGCAATGTTCTGCAGCGCAGCGAGGGGTACAACAATGGCGGCCTGATTTTTAGCAATAGCGACTTCTGCACTGACAAACAAGCCTGGACGCCAATGTCCATCTGGGTTATCAATAACCACTCGCGCCGTTGCACTGCGGGTTTTTTCTTCCAGAGTTGGACTTAGCCAGCTAATAGTGCTCGTACTGCTTATTTGTTCGGAGCCCATGCCAAAGCGAGTGCTGATTTGTACCTGTTGCCCTTGATTAATTAAAGGTAAATCTTTTTGATACACCGTCAGGTTTACCCAGACTCTGGATAAATCAGCAATGGTAAAGCTACGGGTGCTAGTTTCAAGCACTTCACCGTGTACCGCATGTTTATCAATAATAACGCCATCGGCGGGCGCGCGTAATTGATATAACGTCAGGTCTTTTTCAGCATTCTGTGGTACCAGGCGAATTGCCTGTTTGTTCAGTCCCAAAGCCAAGAGTCTTTGTTTGGTCGCATTACGCTTGACCAACATTTCGGCCTGTTCCTGTTTAGCGGCCAGATATTTGCGTTTTGAGCTGACTTTGCTTTTATACAGCGCATGTTCTCTTCGCATATTCTCATTACTTAGTCTCAATAAACTATCGGCTGCAATGAACTGTACTTTTGCATCAGCAAGATCACGGCTGGATAAAGTGGCTAATAAATCACCTGCTTTAATGCGGTCTCCTAGGTGCTTAAAAACCTTGAGTACCACACCCGATACACGCGGAACAACATGATACAAGCGTTCTGGTTCGACAATGATTTCACCGGTTAATGCCTGTGTATGATTAATGACACCCGCTTCAGCCTGGGCAAGTTCAATGGAAAATTCCTTAAGCTGGGCAGTGCTGAATTTTAGCTCGGGCTCTTCATGTTCTGCATGACCATGAGCTTCAGTTTCGTGGTGCTCATGTTTCTCGTGAGCATGGTCGGCGGATAAAGCTATGTTTGAAGTAGTGTAAATCAGTATTGTTAATAAGCTAGGAATTAACTTAGAGCTATTGGTTTTTAGGGGGTTACTAAAAAAACGTGTGTGCATATAAAACTCGGTTGTTATTACTTTTCATTAACGATAAGGAGAGGGTGTTAATGAATAAAGGTTTCCCTGCTTAAGGTGGGCTATTTTTACTATCGCTGTTTTT
>DAOVWV010000173.1 GCA_030636485.1 Methyloprofundus sp. | reverse complement strand
GACGGCTTTTGCAGAGTTCAGGTGCCAGTGGGTAATGAGAAGTTAGCATATTATTCTAATATACGGTATTTTTCAGCGAATACTTGTTCTTCAGTTGACTGTGCAGCAATATATTGGTTGATTTCTTCCGCTGTAAAGCCGTAATCTTCAATGTTATAGCTATGGTTGCTTTTGTAGGATTTGGCTGCAATACTGTCTTTAAGTAAACTGGCTTTGTACTCATTACTCAAGGGTATTGAAAAATGCTGATAAATTGATTTTACCGTTGTTTCGGGGTCTGCAACCAAGTCGTCATATTGAATATCAAATGCATTTTCAGGCGTGAAGTTGTAACGGTGACTAATGATTCCCTGATAATTGGTATGTACCATTTCGATGACACTCATGCTTTCATATTTTCTTTGAAAACAGGCGGGTGAATGAAAAGACCAGGGTTTGCTGAATACACTCAAAGAGGAAGCGATGGACTTGAGGATGTCGCTATGTATGTAGATAGCGCGCATATCGGGAAAAGCTTCCTGATATATTCCCAAACGCCCCCCGGCGACGGCATTTTTTGCCAGAAATGTTTGCCCGCCGCTTGCATAAACATGACGCTGGACAGAGAGGCGAAAATTTTTGATGATTTTTTTCGTGCTTTTTCTGGCAATTTGTCAATTGAATAAATTTCGGGCACTTCATGCAGGTATGGGAAAAACAGTATAAGTCCGGGGGCTAGAAAGGAGCTGACAAATAAAAATTCATCTTCTTCCGAATAACGCAGTCCAGCTTTGTGCAAGCCATCCCAGCCCTTGAAAAAATGCCCGTCTAGGAAGTCTATTAAGCGGCCTATGGGGCTGCCAATATATTGATCAAGCAGAGTGATTGAGCAGACGAGCTTATAGATGGTAATTGAGTTGAATAATGACTGCCATAGGGATAAGTAGGTAAACTGCTGATCTTTTTCCAGCATCCTATGTAAAAAGGTTGAGCCACTGCGTGGGTTGCTCAGAATAAAAACAGGCTGTTTGACCTCTTGACGCCAAAAGCCAGGAAAAAGGATATAGTCCAGCGCTTGAAAAAATGTCACTATCAGGCGAAATAATAGAATCGAAGGAATAATGATTAAGCCAACAAAAATTACAAATTTTGCTCGAAAATAGCGTGGCGTAAACATGCGAGCCATTAATTTTAGAAAAATAGGCCAATAAAGAAAATACAAATGGAATCCTTTTGCGTGTTAGTTAATGTCGCTGTAGCGATGAGCTTAAGACGGCACTATTTTAATGAATAAACAAAAGCCTTTTCATGGCACTGAATTTTAGCCTCCTTGCTGGAGAAAAGTGCCGCCGTGGTCGCGCGAAGTATATGTCCAGTCTTAAGTTTGTAGGCATAATTGTGTCACATCTTGGCCTTTATACCAATTATTTGTGCATTTAAAACCTACCTGCTTTAAAAATAGAGGCTTAGGAGCATGGCTGCTTTGGGGCTATGAATAATTTCATGCTAATAAATAACCTTTGCCTGCGCCTATCTTCTCAGCTGTTTCACCTTAAAGAGCCGACTCAGGTGCTTGCGAAAATGTGAGAAATTCAGTATTGCTAGTGCACTGAATATTGCACCTCCTAGATTTGAGGGCTGGACTCCGTAGGGCAAAGATATACAGTATAATAGCGTACAAATTATTATTAGCGGTTTTTTAGAAGAGATTTATGTCTTTATTGTTGTCCTTTTTTCAGCGCTGTGTGCAGCTGATTGACTCACTTAATGAAAGGGTGGGGCGCTTTATCTCCTGGTTGGTTCTGGCCTTGGTTTTAACGACATTTTGCATTGTCGTGTTGCGTTATCTGTTTGATCTCAGTTGGGTCATGATGCAGGAATCCATTGTCTACCTGCATGGAGTGATCTTTATGTTAGGTGCCGCTTATACGCTAAAGCATGAAGGGCATGTGCGGGTGGATATTATTTATCAGCGCTGTACGCCAGCACTGAAGGCATGGATTGATTTATTGGGTACTTTGTTTTTATTGTTGCCTGTCGCGGGTTTTATACTCTGGAGTAGCTGGGAGTATGTGATGAATTCCTGGGATATTTTGGAGGCCTCACGTAATTCCGGTGGTTTGCCTTTTGTCTATTTACTCAAAACCTGTCTGTTATTGATGTCTGGACTATTGATTTTACAAGCTCTATCTTTACTGATGAGTAAAATAATCTACCTTTTTGAGCCGAGGCAAAAACATGGATAGTTATATGGCACTGTGGATGTTTTTGGCGGTTTTTATTGTTTTATTATCCGGCTATCCTGTTGCATTTGTGCTCAGCGGAACCGCGTTAATGTTTGCTTTATTGGGTCTGCAACTGGATACTTTTGATGCCGATTTTTTAACGGCTATGCCGAACCGTTTGTTTGGCATTATGAATAATGAGACTTTGATAGCGGTGCCTTTATTTGTGTTTATGGGGGTAATGCTGGAGCGGGCAAAGATTGCCGAATCTTTGCTGGAGGCTATGTCAGAGTTATTTGCTTCGTTACATGGTGGTTTAGGGCTGGCAGTGACCATTGTTGGCATGTTGATGGCAGCGAGTACTGGGATAGTCGGGGCGACTGTGGTGACGATGGGGTTATTATCTTTGCCCACCATGTTAAAGCGTGGCTATGATCCATCCATTTCCTGCGGCATTATTTGTGCATCAGGTACATTAGGGCAGATTATTCCTCCTTCCATCGTTCTGGTTTTGCTAGGGGATGTGATTTCAACGGCCTATCAGCAAGCACAGTTGGATATGGGGATTTTTGCACCGGAAACGGTTTCTGTCGGTGATTTATTTGCCGGCGCACTTATTCCGGGGTTATTGCTGGTCGTTCTTTATATGCTTTATATTGCTGTGACAGCATGGATGAAGCCAGAATTATTACCTAAGCCGGCGAGAACGAGGAAGCAGGAGTCTGGTTTTTATTTACGGGTTTTTAAAAGCTTGCTGCCCCCGTTGATGCTGATTTTAGCTGTGTTAGGGTCGATTATCGGTGGTTTGGCAACCCCAACGGAAGCCGCTTCTGTGGGCGCTGTCGGCGCGATATTGCTGGCACTGTTTGATGGTCAGTTAAACAGGCAGGTACTACAGGATGTAACCCGCAATACCACACAAATTACCAGTATGGTGTTTATGATTTTAATCGGTGCGGCTTTGTTCTCACTGGTGTTCAGAGGTTTTGAAGGCGATGAATTGATTATTGAGTTATTGTCTGATTTGCCGGGTGGCAAAGTCGGTGCTTTATTCAGTGTGATGCTGGTGATGTTTTTGCTGGGCTTTGTGCTGGATTTTATTGAAATCACTTTTGTGATTGTACCGATTGTGGGGCCGGTTTTATTGGCAATGGGGATAGATCCCGTTTGGTTAGGTATTATGATTGCGTTAAACCTGCAAACGTCGTTTCTAACGCCACCTTTTGGTTTTGCGCTCTTTTATTTGCGTGGTGTTGCACCCGCCGAAGTGACGACAGGGCAAATTTACAAGGGTGTTATACCGTTTATTATCATCCAATTATTGCTGTTGGGAATTCTCGCATATTTTCCTGAACTAGCAACCTGGTTACCTACTTACATTTATGCTTGATACCATGACAAACCGATCATTACTTATTTATATATTATTTAGTTTTTTACTCAGCGCATGTGGTCAGCAAGGGCCTTTATTTATGCCTATAGAAAATAGCCCGGCAGACAACAAGTCAGCAGAGGATAGCTTAAAAGAAAGTACCCAAATAGAAAACAACCCGCAAGAGACAGAGGCTCATTAAATGGATTACTTTAATTACCGTGATAACAGACTTTTTGCAGAAGATGTCGCAATTGAAAAAATAGTGGCTGAACAAGGCTCGCCTTGTTATATTTATTCCAAAGCAACCCTGGAGCGTCACTGGCATGCGTTTGATGATGCTTTTGGCGGGCAGGCACATTTGGTCTGTTATGCGGTCAAAGCGAATTCCAATATTGCGATTTTAAATACCCTGGCACGTTTAGGTTCCGGTTTTGATATTGTTTCTCTAGGTGAGCTGGAGCGGGTACTGGCCGCTAAAGGCGAGCCGAAAAAAATAGTTTTTTCGGGCGTTGGTAAGCGGGAAGATGAAATCAGGGCGGCTTTAAAGGTCGGTATTCGTTGCTTTAATATTGAAGTGAAAGGGGAGTTGGATCGAATTAATCAGCTCGCCGGTGAATTGGGTGTGGTAGCCCCTGTTTCTTTTCGGGTAAACCCTGATGTTGATGCTAAAACCCACCCGTATATTTCTACGGGTTTAAAGGAAAATAAGTTTGGTATTGATATTAATGAAGCCATTGCAGAGTATCGCCGTGCAGCGCAGATGCAGCATATCGAAATTGTTGGGATTGATTGTCATATTGGTTCGCAACTCACCGAAACGCGCCCCTTTTTAGATGCTTTGGATCGAGTTCTGAAAATTGTCTATAGTTTAAAGTCGGAAGGGATAGCTCTCCATCATTTAGACTTGGGGGGAGGTTTGGGTATTTGTTATGATGATGAAACGCCACCAGAGCCTGCTGAATATGTTGCGGCTATTTTAGAGCGCCTGGGGCAAAATGATTTAGAGATCTTATTGGAACCAGGGCGTGCGATAGCAGGCAATGCTGGCGTGTTGGTTACCAAAGTCGAGTATTTAAAGCCGACTGAGCATAAAAATTTTGCCATAGTAGATGCGGCGATGAATGATTTGGTACGTCCCTCATTATATAGCTCCTGGCAAGCGATTATTCCCGTTCAATTAGGCAGCCAAGAGCAGTTGAAAGAGTGGGATATTGTTGGGCCAGTCTGTGAGACGGGGGATTTTCTGGGTAAAGACCGTTCTTTGGCTTTGAGT
>DAOVWV010000159.1 GCA_030636485.1 Methyloprofundus sp. | reverse complement strand
TGAATGGCGATGAGAATTCCTTTAAATTGTCGTGATTTATGAAGGTCGGTATGAGGGTATTATAAAATACCTAATTTTGAAATTGTAGGTGCGGAATGTGGGAAGTTACTTAGTTTATGTAGTATAAATTAGATGTTAAATTATTATTCTTCAATAACTAACTAGTTCTTGAATTGTACAAGGTAATTTAGGTATTGATGCAGAGAGAATAATTGATTAACTACTTACAAGAGGAACCTGTAAGTTATTGTTTATATATATCAAATGGGGTGAACGACGGGGCTCGAACCCGCGACAACCGGAATCACAATCCGGGACTCTACCAACTGAGCTACGCTCACCATAATGATGGATCCTTAAGAGCAATGGTACGCTTGGCAGGAGTCGAACCTGCGACCCTCGGCTTAGAAGGCCGATGCTCTATCCAGCTGAGCTACAAGCGCATATTGTATTGGTCGGGGTAGAGGGATTCGAACCCCCGACATCCTGCTCCCAAAGCAGGCGCGCTACCAAACTGCGCTATACCCCGATACACTCTGACTAAATTACTACGCTAGTAATTAATGCCTTAAAGAGCTGACTATTATAGCTGTTTTTTATAAGCCGTCAATAATTATTTAGCATTTTAGAGTTTATTTTTAACCAACTGGTAAATCTCTTCTGATTTAATGTCTGCACCTTGCAATATCAATTCTAATTCTGCCAGTTTTTCGGCTGCAAATACTCTGTCTTTTAGGCTGGCAGTATTGATATACACATTTAATGCGGCACTTTTTAATCCGGCATAGGCTGACATAACGGCTACTCCTGCATCACTGATAACATTTAAGTTACCCTTGTCAGCCGCTTCCTGACTAAGCTGTATCGCCTCGGCACAGCCTTGGGCGCACGCCAGTGGAACCAGTGTCGCTTCTTTTAATACACTTTGAATGTGTTGGCTACGTGTGGCTTTTTCCTGCTCTGTTTCCTTTGCCAGGCCATAGGCTGCCATTAGCTGATCAAAGATATTGACATCTGCTTTAATCATATCGGTGAGTGTCGTACGCAATAGCTCGGCTTTAACAAGCAAAGCCTGCATATCCGCTTCGACGTGCTGATATTTTGGCTTGCCGATGGTGATATTGCAAACCATACTGGTGAGTGCAGCAGACTGCGCGCCTAGTAATGCCGCTGCGCTACCGCCACCTGGTGTAGGTGCTTTACTGGCCAGTTCATCGAGAAATTGCTGTATGGATTTATCTTTTATTTCAGTCACACGAGTCCTTATTTTATTTGTCTTGGTGATTTATCTAGGGTGCATTACTGCCCCTTTGCTGCTCGCTATTTCAATTACTCACGTCGCCAGCTAGTCCCAGAGGTAATATCTTCCAGCACTATGCCTTGCTGCTTTAAATCATCACGAATTTTATCGGCTAATGCCCAGTCTTTATCCTGCTTTGCCTGACTGCGCTCTGCTATTAACTGTTCAATATCCTGCTCAGTCAAGCCACCCTGTTGTACTGGGTCACCTTCCTGCAAAAAGCTTTCAGGATCGTCTTGTAAAATCCCTAAGACATTAGACAACTCTTTTAATTCACCGGCCAACTGACCTGCAAGCTCACTATCATTCTTTTTTTCTTTATTCAATTCTCTTGCCATATCAAATAAAACCGCAACGGCAATAGGTGTATTAAAATCATCATCCATTGCCTGCTTAAAACGTTCACTATAAGCTGTCTTGCTGCTTTCCGCCACTATATCAACATCACGCAGGGCGGTATATAGGCGTGTTAACGCGGCTGCCGCATCGTCCAATTGTTCATCCGAATAATTAAGCGGACTACGATAGTGGCTGGATAAAACAAAATAGCGTACCACTTCAGGGCGGTATTGCTTTAGCACTTCCCTGACAGTAAAGAAGTTGCCCAGTGATTTAGACATTTTCTCTTCATTAATGCGTACAAAACCATTGTGCATCCAGGTATTAACAAATTTTTCACCTGTTGCGCCTTCTGATTGCGCTATTTCATTTTCATGATGGGGGAATTCTAGATCCATGCCGCCGCCATGTATATCAAAATGATGCCCCAGGCAGCGTGTAGCCATTGCGGAACATTCTATATGCCAGCCAGGCCGGCCTCTTCCCCAAGGCGAGTTCCAGTAAGGCTCATCTGCCTTGGCTTTTTTCCATAACACAAAGTCAAAAGGATCTTTCTTTGCCTGATCAACCTCAACCCGCTCACCTGCCTGCAACTCATCCAGTTTTTTACCCGATAAAGCGCCATAATTGGCAAATTTATTCACTGCATAAAAGACATCACCATTACTGCCCGTATAGGCCAGGCCTTTTTCAAATAACGCCGTAATCATCAGGATAATATCATCCATTGACTTTGTCGCTCTCGGCTCCATATCCGGTGGCAACACGGCCAATGCACGCTCATCTTCATGCATGGCTTCAATAAAGCGCTCGGTTAATACACCAATCTCTTCTTTATTTTCATTGGCGCGCTTAATGATTTTATCGTCTATATCGGTCACATTGCGTACATAAGTAAGCTCATAGCCTGAATAACGCAAATAACGAGCGGTAATATCAAAAACCACCATGACCCGCGCATGTCCTATATGACAATAATCATAAACTGTCATTCCACAGACATACATACCCACTTTACCCGCGACTCTCGGAGTAAAAACTTCTTTGCTGCGTGTTAGGGTATTGTATATTTTTAACATTTTTGCCTTTGTGTGTTGATTGCCGACTCATCCGCATGAGCTTAATTAATCAATTTTCCAATATTAACACTTCTCTTTCAAGGTAAAAACACATAAAATTCACTATTTACATTAATCTACAGAGAGTACCATGCGTTCTATAATCCTTTTTTTGATGCTTTCTTTTACTTCAAGCCATTCTTTTTCAACGGAAAACAAAATGTCAGATACATTTACAAAAGTTAAATTCACTACCACTGCCGGTTCTTTTATTATTGAGCTTAATGCGGAAAAAGCGCCCATTACAGTAGAAAACTTTCTTACTTATGTAAATGAAGGCTTTTATACAAACACTGTTTTTCACCGTATTATTCCTGGCTTTATGGCACAAGGCGGTGGTTTTGATACAAGTTTTAACCAAAAAACAACACATGCGACCATTAAGATTGAAGCTGATAATGGCTTAAAAAATGACCGTGGTACTGTTGCCATGGCACGTACCGGCGTTCCTGATTCTGCATCGTCACAGTTTTTTGTCAACTATAAGGATAATGACTTCTTAAACCATACTTCCAAGACATCACAGGGTTGGGGCTATACTGTGTTTGGAAAAGTCGTTGAAGGCATGGATGTGATTGATGCAATGGAGAAGTCACCAACAGGCAACCGCGGTGGGCATCAAGATGTTCCTAAAACGGATATCGTCATTGAAAAAGCGGAAGTTGTTAAGTAACTTTCTCAGCGACCCACTTAACACGGGATAAACAACACGCAATCTCGTTCCAATGCTCAGCAAAGGAATGCATACAGGAACGCTCTGCGTTCCGCGACGCGGAGCGTGGGAACGAGAACCTGTAGGGTGTCCCGTCTTAAATCGGTAGCCACTTGCTCTAACAGCAAACAAGCACTGTCAAGCTCCTAAGGTCTGGCAGTGCTCTCCCCTTTCTCCATCAAGCTAGCCACCATGCGCAATGAAATCCTGTTTATTTCAGACTTACATTTAACCATAGAGCGCCCCGAAGTCACACGTAAGTTCATCAAGCTATTAAGCGGCCGCGCAACAGAGGCAAAAGCCCTGTATATTTTAGGCGACTTATTTGATACCTGGATAGGTGACGATGATTTTAGCCCTCCGATCAGAAAGATAAAAAAACACCTAAAAGCACTGACCTCGCAAGGGACTGCTGTTTTTTATATACACGGTAATCGTGACTTTTTAATTGGCGAACGCTTTAGTCGGGAAACGGGAATCACTCTACTTGATGAATACAGTGTCATTGATTTATATAACACTCCCACCCTCCTCACTCATGGTGATTTACTCTGTACTGATGACTTACCCTATCAGGCATTCCGCTTAAAATCACACACTTCCGAATGGCAGGACAACGTACTCTCCAAACCGCTGATATTCAGGCTGTTATATGCACGCTGGTATCGCTTACGCAGTTATTTCCATAAACGCAAAAAGTCACAGGACATTATGGATGTTAACCAGCAGACCATAGAACAGGTGATGGCAAAATACCAGGCTAGGCGTTTAATACATGGCCACACTCACAGGCCAGCCGTACATGATTTTCAGCTACAGGGAGCAAAGACACAGCGTTTTGTACTTGCCGAATGGAAAAAAGACAGTGCGAGTTTGCTAAGCTGGTCGAAGTCGGGATATAAAGTGGAATCCATTTAAAAAAAACCTTTCATTCTACCCAAAAACGTTGTAGGCTTCACATTAAAGCCAACAATATTATGAAGAGGAATTAATAGTCACACGTAGGGGGTTTAATTATGAGCTCAATAAAGCATCAAATAATTGAAAAACGAAAATATACTCGATTTCCTGCTGTAAATGAATGTATTTTAATCCTCAATGGAGCGCAACATTACGGGGTTATTGGAAATATCAGCTTAGGTGGCATCTACCTAAAAACGATAATGCCCGAAATTAACGATAACAGCTTATTTAATCATTGCGAAGTGAGAATGAATGTAGCTGACACTGATATTTTCATTCCCTGCACTATTTCTTTTATCGCCTCAGAGAGTAGCACTCCCCCTGATGGAGCAGGTATTAGCTTTTCCGTTGTTGATGGGAAGTCACTGCCTTTAATCGCTGATTATCTCAATAAAACCCAACAATCTCTGGAGTTCTATAGATAAAATCTATCCTGCCCCTTATCACCACAGGACAGGGTTAACCAGTAGAGCTGATGAATGTGTTTGCTCTTAGTCCCTTTTTTGCAGTTGCGGTATATGACAAACACATCAATCAGCACTGCTTTTAGACTGAACAGCATTGCCAATAGCCTTTACCGCTGGCATTGACAGCCCATGGGTTTTTATATGCACCCCAATATCAGTTAATTGTGTCACTTGCAAGCCTCCGCAACCACAGGGATCTATCTA
>DAOVWV010000044.1 GCA_030636485.1 Methyloprofundus sp. | reverse complement strand
CCCGGGTGTTGTTTACCCAGGGTTAAAATAGCGGCAACGCTGTGTGCATTGTGTGTGGCAAATTGTGGATATAATGATTCGGGATGAGCAAGCATCAATTTGGCGCAAGCCAGATAAGAAAGGTCGGTGGCTGTTTTATGCGTAAAAACAGGATAATCATCCAGGCCATTCACCTGAGCGCGTTTAATTTCACTATCCCAGTAAGCCCCTTTTACTAAACGCACGGGGATTGTACATTGCTCTGCTTTAGCCAGCGCGATTAGCCAGTGCAGTATATTGATGGCTCTTTTTTGATAGGCCTGAACAGCCAGGCCTAAGCCAGGCCAGCCTTTTAAGGCCGGATCGCTAAGTACATTGTTAAAAATCTGCAAGGACATGTCCAGACGCTCTGATTCTTCGGCATCAATGGTGACGCTAATATTGGCTGTCCGTGCTTTTTTTGCCAGATATAACAGTTTGCCTGTAATCTGTTGCACAGCCTGTTGATGCTGTGCGGGTTCGTAACGCGGACAAAGTGCGGACAGCTTAATGGAGATACTGGGGTTGGCATACAGCTCACTGCCATTGATATGACTGGCCAACACTTTAATGGCCTGTGCATAGGCATTGAGATAACGTTCGGCATCATTTGCCGTAATGGCTGCCTCTCCCAGCATATCAAAAGAGTAGCGATAGTGCGCTTGCCGGGCAGCTTGGGCTAATGCACTTTCAATCGTTTCAGCGATAACAAACTGGTAGGCTAATTGTTGCATGGCCTGTTTGATTGCCGTGCGAATGACAGGCCAACCCAGGCGTGAGGCTAATTGTGGCAAAACCTGTTTGCTGACCGCTTCCGGGCTGAGTTGCTGTTCAATTTTTGCGGTGATAGCGAGTGCCTGAGTTGCGCAATTAACCAATAAAGAATCACTGTGTAATAGGTGCTGATGCCAATCTGCTGTGGCTAATTTTTCCTGTAAAAATATATCCTGGGTATGGCTATCAGGAATGCGCAGTAAGGCTTCGGCAATACTCATTAACACGATACCTTCTTCTGAATTGAGCTGGTATTCGTGTAAAAAAGCTTCAACCAGCGTTTGCCGGTCTTTTTTTGCCCGGATTGTTGTCACTAAGGCATGTGCCTGTTGATGAATGGCCAAGGCATCATAATCCTGTAGATAAGCCAGTAATTCATCAATAAGCTCAGGCTCATTACTCAGATAGCTTTGGTTGATTTGTGCGTATAATTTTTCAAGTGTTGTTGTCATTTGCCTGTCCTGACTTTTCCTGTCTAATATTTTGCAGCAATGGGCATTTGCCTGCCATTACCAAAGGCTCTGGCGCGCATTCTAATGATGGGGGCTGCCTGAAAGCGTTTATATTCATTATGGGCAATCATTTTTTTAACTTTACTAACCAGCGTATGATTCGTTTTATCTAATTCAGTCACGTAGTTTTTAACGCGGGCGTATTCAGGTTTTGATAGCTGTTTACCTTCGATTAAATATTTTAGTATTTCATCTAAAACCTCATAAGGGGGTAAGGTATCTGTATCTTTTTGTTCGGCTGCTAATTCAGCTGAAGGCTCTTTATTAATGATGTCTATAGGAATGAGGTCATGTTTAGCCCGTTGATTAATATATTTAGACAGGCTGTAAACTTCGGTTTTATAAAGGTCGCCCAGTAGATTTAGGCCGCCATTGGTATCGCCATAGAGTGTGCAATAACCAATTGATATTTCAGATTTGTTGCCAGTTGATAACAGTAATGCATTAAACTCATTAGAGTACTCCATTAAAATTGTACCGCGAATCCGGGCTTGTAAGTTTTCTAATGTCAGCCCTTTTAATGACGTGTTAAAGGCCAGTTTAAAGTCTTTTGAATATTGCTCTACCAATGCTTTAATCGGGTGGTTAATCAGCTCTACTCCAAGGTTTTTGCAAAGTTTTTCTGAATCAGTGACCGAGCCTGTACTGGAAAAAACAGAGGGCATGGTTATTCCGACCACATTGGCAGCACTCAATGCTTCGACGGCGAGAGCCAGAGTAAGCGCCGAATCTATTCCGCCAGACAAGCCAATAAGCACTTTTTTAAAACCACATCGACGGGCATAATCGGTTAAGCCCAACGTTATCTGATTAAACGCCAGTTCATCATTGCAAAGTGCTTTAGGCGTAGGGGGGAGATTGCTAAAGCCTTCTTTATCAAAACTAATATATTCTTGAGTTGCCTTAAATGGTGCTGCCTCATAGATCACATCACCTCGATTGCTTATTGCAAAGGAAGCGCCGTCAAATACCAGGCTATCCTGACCACCGACTGAATTAACCGAGAGCAGGGGGAGTTGATAATGCCTGGCAACATTCGACATAAGATTATGCCGTTGCTCTCGCTTACCTATATTGGATGGGCTGGCATTAATAATGATCACTAGCTCAGGATTTTGTTCGACTAGAGTTTTAAAAGGGTTTACAGGGTAGTCTTGTTCAGAATCATTCCAGCTATCTTCACAGATGATTAAGCCAACTCTTGTATTGGCCACTGTTATTAAACACGCTGATGCCGGACCGGGTTCAAAATGCCTTCTTTCATCAAATACATTATAAGTAGGGAGTAGCTGCTTGTAATATTCGGCGATAATCTCCCCTTCGTTAATCACTAACAAGGCATTATAAAAGGGCTTTCCTGACGCTTTATTCCTGCGGACAGTGCCAATAATACAGGTAAGTGCCGGAAAATGAGTTGAGGCATCAAGTAAATTTAATAAGGCCTGTTCAGAT
Organism: Methyloprofundus sp.; assembly: GCA_030636485.1. Lineage (GTDB taxonomy): Bacteria > Pseudomonadota > Gammaproteobacteria > Methylococcales > Methylomonadaceae > Methyloprofundus. Next base: position 5,842 of record DAOVWV010000044.1, on the reverse strand, counting down.
TGTTGTATAAAGAACGTTTCATAGATTAAGTCATAAGGATAATAACCACACACAGATAATTCTGGAAACACCAGCAGATCAGTCGTTTTTTGTGTTGCCGCCTGCATGGCATCAAGCATGATTTTTGTGTTGCCACTAAAGTCAGCAACAGTTGAATTCATCTGGTTAATGGCAATTTTAAGCATATTGAATTATCGCTCCTTATTACTATCGGTATTATGGCGTATTACCAAGCGACCATTGTATGCTAAATCTTGGCTGACATTAGCAAAGTCACAACGGCAAGGGTCAGTATTATTTTATCTTTGTCCCAAACTTATAAAATTCACGTTTCTAAGCGTTGCACAATAAGATATACTTCACGCGGTGACGGTTGCGGGTTTTATAGCGAGTCATTTTTTGTCGAGAGCAAGGCAATGAAACAGGCGCATAGCTGGCTACGTAACTATTTCATTAACGCAGCTATCGGCAAAAAATGGCCGCTAGAAAACCGTAACCGTGGCCGCGTGAAGTACAACATAGGCATTTATTTTTCAATTATCAAATATAAGCAAGCAATCATACATGGGTATTCAGGATAATTTTGAACAACTCCCTTTAAAGGATTTTACCGAGAAAGCGTATCTGGATTATTCCATGTACGTTATTTTAGACCGCGCATTACCGCATATAGGCGATGGTTTAAAACCTGTTCAGCGACGCATTGTGTATGCGATGTCTGAGCTGGGTTTAAGTGCGCTGTCAAAACATAAAAAATCAGCGCGTACAGTGGGGGATGTTTTAGGTAAGTATCACCCGCACGGTGATTCAGCCTGTTATGAGGCGATGGTGTTGATGGCACAGCCTTTTTCATATCGTTACCCTTTGGTTGATGGGCAGGGTAACTGGGGCTCTCCTGATGATCCTAAGTCTTTTGCGGCGATGCGTTATACGGAGTCGCGTTTAACGGCTTATGCCCAGACTTTGTTGAAAGAATTGGGGCAGGGGACTGTTGAGTGGAATGATAATTTTGATGGCTCTTTAAAAGAACCGTCTATATTACCCGCCAGACTGCCTAATATCTTGCTGAATGGCACAATGGGGATTGCGGTCGGTATGGCGACGGATATTCCACCGCATAATCTGCGTGAAGTGGCGAATGCCTGTGTGCATTTACTGGATACACCGGATGCGAGTCTGGAAGATCTGTTTATGTTTATTCAGGGGCCTGATTACCCGACAGATGCCGAAATCGTCAGTAGCCGTGAAGATATACAGAAAATCTATATCAAGGGTAACGGTTCAGTTCGTATGCGTGCCAAGTATGAATTGGAAGAGCATAATATTGTGATTACCGCTTTGCCACATCAGGTATCAGGTTCAAAACTGTTGGAGCAGATCGCGGCACAAATGCAGGCCAAAAAACTGCCGATGATCGAGGACTTAAGGGATGAGTCGGATCATGAAAACCCAACTCGATTAGTGGTAATGCCAAGATCTAAACGGGCAGATGTGGATGCGATTATGTCGCATTTATTTGCCACCACGGATCTGGAAAGAACCTATCGTGTTAACCTGAATATGATAGGCTTGAATGGGCGGCCTAAAGTCAAAGGTTTACGCGAGATTTTAGTTGAATGGCTGAGTTTTCGAACCGAGACAGTGCGTAAGCGTTTACAGTATCGTTTAGATAAGGTCTTGGCGCGTTTACATATTCTGGAAGGTTTGTTGGTCGCCTTTCTGAATATTGATGAAGTGATTGCCATTATTCGTAATGAGGATAAGCCCAAACCTGTGTTAATTGCGCGTTTTGGCATTAGCGATATTCAGGCTGAAGCTGTTTTAGAATTAAAATTGCGCCATTTGGCAAAGCTTGAAGAAATGGCCATCAAGGGTGAACAGGCTGAGCTGGAAAAAGAACGGAATGGTTTGCAAAAAACGCTGGGTTCACCACGTTTGTTAAATCGTTTAATCAGAAAAGAAATTATCGAAGATGCGGATAAGTACGGTGATGAGCGTCGCTCTTTTATCGTCGAGCGTAATGTTGCTCAGGCCTTGAGTGCAACGGCACTGATTAGCAATGATCCGGTGACCATTGTGTTATCTCAGAAAGGCTGGGTACGTGCAGCGAAAGGGCATGAGATAGATGCCGAAGGCTTGAACTATCGTTCGGGTGATGCTTATCTGGATTCTGTGATGGGACGTACTACACAGCCAGTGTTTATTATGGATTCGACTGGCCGCGCGTATATGACGGCAACGCATAATTTACCCTCGGCACGTAGTCAGGGCGAACCTTTAACGGGGCGTTTAAAGCCACCTGCTGGCTCCCTGTTTACCCACTTACTGGCGGGGCATGAAGAGGATTATCTGTTGATGGCCAGTGATGCAGGCTATGGATTCAGGGTGCAATTAAAAGAACTGGTGTCTAAAAATAAAGCCGGTAAGGCGATGGTTACGCTACCGGCCGGTGCGCAATTGCTTGCTCCGGTACATGTGCCCAATCCCAGTGATTTAATTGCCGTGGTCACTTTACAGGGGCGATTGCTGATATTTCCTGCGGCGGCTTTACCTGTCTTAACAAAAGGCAAGGGCAATAAACTGATACAAATTCCTGCGGCTGATTTAAAAGCGGGCGCTGATAAGGTGGTTGCCATTACCGTTATTGCTGAAAATGCGCCGTTAAGGCTGGTTGCGGGAAAACGTACTTTAACCTTGAAGCCAGCAGATATGGAAAACTACCTTGGGGTAAGAGCGAAGCGCGGGCATGGACTGCCTAGAGGTTATCAGCGTGTTGATCAGTTAATGAGTGTTGATGTCTAATGGCAGACGCTAAAAAACCTAGAAAGTCTGCAAAAACGAGTAACCGTGCAAAGCCTGCTAAAAAGGCTGCGCCAGTAAAGCGTAAACCCAGAGCAAAAGCAAAAGCGACCGTTAAGGCCAATCAAAAGTCCTCTTTATTAAAAAGAATATGGGTCTTGGCTAAATTCCCCTTGCTGAAGTTTTTTGCGGCCTTGGTGTTTGTGTTTGCTTGCTATCTAGGCTATTTGGACTATACCGTGCGTAAGCAGTTTGAAGGTAAGCGCTGGTCTATTCCAGCGCGCGTGTATGCCAGTCCGGTTGAGCTTTATGCAGGGGTGAGGATGAATACCCAGGCTTTATTGGTACTGTTGAAAAAACTGCATTATCGCTCTGATTCTAAGCTTTCTTCACCCGCAACCTATGCAATAAAATCGGGTGTGATTGGCTTGAAAACACGTGAGTTTGTATTTTGGGATAAAACCCAGCAAGAGCAGCATATACGTATTGAGTTTTCTAAGACGGAAATCCGTTCAATCAAAGATATGCAGACAGGGAAAGAGCTATCCATTGTACGCCTTGATCCTGTGCAGATTGGGAGCTTTTATCCTGCGCAAAAAGAGGACAGGATTTTAGTGCAGCTGGATGAAGTGCCAGCAAGCTTGGTACAAGGTTTATTGGCCACTGAAGATCGTGATTTTTATCAGCATATCGGTATCTCTTTTAAAGGCATTGCCCGTGCAATGTGGGTTAATCTGCGTCAAGGCCGGATGGCACAGGGTGGAAGTACCATCACCCAGCAATTGGTGAAGAATTTTTATCTCACGCCTGAACGTAGCTTGAAGCGAAAAATCAATGAAGCATTGATGGCTCTGATTTTAGAGGCGCGGTTTAGTAAAGATGATATTTTAGAAGCCTATCTGAATGAAGTGTATTTAGGCCAGGACGGGGCGCATGCCATACATGGATTTGGTCTGGCGAGTGAATTCTATTTTTCCATGCCTTTAAATAAACTGCCTTTGGAAAAGGTCGCTGGCTTGATCGCTTTGGTGCGCGGGCCGACCTATTATGATTTGCGTCGGCATCCTGAACGGGCATTAAAACGGCGTAATCTGGTTTTAGAGGAAATGTTTGCTCAAGGTGATATTGATGCAGAGCAATTGAAACAGGCAGAACAAACCTCATTGAATATCGTGCCGTTTGCACATCGCCCTGCTAATCGTTATCCAGCGTTTATTGAATTGGTCAAAGGACAGTTACGTCAGCAATACGATGACGTGGATTTAACCTCCGAAGGGCTGAGTATTTTTACCACGCTGGATACTAAGGTACAGGATGCCTTGGAAGTCAGCATTAAACAGCAATTAACTAAAATTGAAAGGCGTAAGCGCTCCCAAAATCTGGAAACGGCGGCGGTTGTTACCCGCAAAGAGAGTGGGGAAATTGTTGCTCTAGCGGGGGGGCGGGATAGTCAGGGGGTGGGTTTTAATCGCGCGTTGAACGCTATTCGCCCTATTGGTTCATTGATCAAGCCTATTGTGTATTTAACCGCGCTGGAATATCCAGATAAATACACCTTGATGACCCCGGTCAGTGATAGAAAAATTAAAGTAAAGGCTGAAAAAGGAAAAACCTGGCAGCCGAGTAATTATGATCATAAAGAGCATGGTGATGTGGCTTTTAACACCGCATTGGTACATTCGTATAACTTGGCAACCGTGCGTATCGGTATGGATATCGGTGTTGGTCGAATTGCTAAAACTTTACGTGATAGCGGGGTTAGCAGGCCGGTTAATTTATTTCCTTCGATGCTGTTAGGTGCGCTGCCTTTGAGTCCTTTTGAAGTAACCCAAATGTACCAGACTCTGGCAGGTGATGGCTTTGCGATGCCGTTACGCTCCATTAATGCTGTATTGGCAATGGATGGAAGTGTGTTACAGCGCTACCCTTATGCGCTGAGGCAGACACTGGATCCAGCAGCGACCTATCTTACGAACTGGACTTTGCAGAAAGTGATGCGTGAGGGGACGGGGCGTTCCGTCTATCAGACATTACCCAAGAGCATGAGCATGGCGGGGAAAACAGGCACCAGTAATAGTTTAAAAGATAGCTGGTTTGCCGGGTATACGGGCGATTATCTGGCGGTGTTCTGGGTAGGGCGCGATGATAATAAACCGGCGGGTGTTACCGGGGCGAGCGGTGCATTAAGGTTGTGGACAGCGTTAATGAAGCAGGTTGCCACACAGTCTGTGTTATTATCCATGCCAGATTCGGTGACTCGTGTATGGATTGATCCTGTGACGGGGCTAAAAGCGAATGAGCTTTGTGCCGATGTCGTGGCTTACCCCTTTGTGCGTGGCTCCGAGCCTTCTGAAAATGCGCCTTGCGTAGGAACCCCCGTGAATAAAATAAAAACCTGGTTTAATGATTTATAAGAGGAATTGTTTAATGAAAAACATAATCGCTGTAATGATAGTGCTATTTTCTATCAATACTTATGCTGAAGTATCGGCAGTACAAAAGTTAGAAGGTTTTATTGCCCGGGCAAAAAATATCCAGGCTAACTTTACCCAGACTTCTCTGGATGAGGCAGGGCGCGCGATGCAAACCAGCTATGGCATATTTTATTTACAGCAACCGGGTAAATTTCGCTGGAATTATCAAAAACCCTATGCACAGCAGATTGTATCCAAAGATGGCAAAGTCTGGTTTTATGATGCCGATTTAGAACAGGTGATTATTAAAAAAATAGATCAATCCATTGGTGATACGCCCGCTTTATTATTAAGTGGCAGTGTTAATCTGAGTGAGAAATACACCATCAGCAGCCAAGGGTTAAAACAGGGTTTATTGTGGATAAAACTCGTACCTAAAAGTACTCAGAGCAGCTTTAAGCATATCTTGGTAGGACTTAAAAATGATGTGTTGTATGGGATGGAGTTGAGCGATAACTTCGGTCAGTTAACGCAGATTATTTTCTCCGATGTAAAAATGCCTGATGCCTTGGAGAAGGGTTTATTTGAGTTTATTGCACCTGAGGGAACGGATGTGTTTGAGGGGTGAT
>DAOVWV010000095.1 GCA_030636485.1 Methyloprofundus sp. | reverse complement strand
TTTCTTTATCGCAGCATTTAATTGTTCTCCTTGCGCAGGATTACCACCACTATCGACTACAGCGATGCACTTTTTACCGACAATAAAGCCGATATTGGCAATGGCATCATGATTATGAGTATCGGGGATTTCTATTAGCCCCTGGTGTACATAAATGCCCTGGGCAACCTGTTTGATACTAAAGGCGGCCATCGCTGACTGGGTGCAAAAAAACAAGATTAAAAAAGTGGTATAGCGCATCATTGTTCCTTAAATAAAATTTTCAACTAGAAAAGCTTATGCTCAGCTTGACTGGATAAGATCGTCATTCCCGAAGTCTGTTATCGGGAATCTACGTTGAGCATAGATTCCTGCTAAAGCCTGTGCCCACGCTTGACTGGGTAGCATGCAGGAATGACGGCTTTTGCAAAGTTCAGGTGCCAGTGAGTGACTAATGAGAAGTTATAAAGCTTATTTTACTGTTGAACACACAACCCCAAAAAAGCCTGAGTTGCCCGCGACTGTAGCGTTGCCTTGGGTGCGATAATATTTAACTGCCAGTTCAAGCCTTCCTGAGTGCCTATACGCCTTGATACCAGTCCTTTGCTTTCATTTTTCAATGCCATGACCGACGAAAAGCCTATCCCGAGTCCGGCACGAACCGATTCCTTAACGGCTGACACCCCGGTTACTTCAATATGCACATCTATGCTCATCCCTGCCTCTGTCAATGCCTGCTCAACAACCTGCCGGGCTCCGGAACCCGGCTCACGCCAAATCACTTGATACTGATTAAAGACCTGCACTGGAATATAGTCGCTATATTTAGTGGCAAGCGTATGGTTTTCAGGCAGGATCATGACTATCTCATCTTTTTGCCACGGGATGACCTGATAATTACTTGATAACTCAAAGTCTGTCAGTGCTCCTTCAATAAACCCTAAATCCAGACTATACAGATTACGTAATGTTTCCGATGTATCCAGTGTTTTCATAAAAACCTGCACGCCTTTATGACGCGTTTGCAGCTCAACCAGAAATTTTGGCAAGTAGTAACTGGCAATGGTCATCGTTGCCCCTATACGCAAAATACCTGTACTAATTTTTTGTAAACTATGCACGTATTCCAACGCTTGCGTATAGCAGCAATCAATTTTATCTGCATACTCAAGCAGGCCGATACCCGCTCCCGTCAGTTCAATTTGGTGTCCTTTACGCTCATACAAAGGCTCTCCCACAAACGTCTGTAAAAGCTTCAACTGCCCTGAGACTGCGGGCTGTCCTATGTTTAACTGCTTCGCTGCCAAGGTAATGCTTTTTAATCTGGCAACCACTGAAAAAGTCAATAAATGTTGAGGGTTCACGCTAATTCCTCTGCAATATAAGCAATAAAAACGACAAATCGTGATAATATCATTATTTCTGATGTGACACTAAAAAAAAGATTACTTGAATTCACAATGACAGGTTTGGTAAAGTGCTATAACTTTCGCCAGAAACTAGCATAGGCAACTGTTAATAACCATTTTCAAATACCGCAAATAGTGGGAGGAAACACGAGTGGCAGTCATAACAATAAGCCCAGATCAGATTACCAAGAAAAGACGTAAAGGCCCTAAAGGTCATGCAGTTGATCTTACAGCCTTACAAGAAGTCCAGACACTTCTGGCTGATGAATCCAGGCAACGCGATTTATTAATTGAACATTTGCATAAAATACAGGATCACTATCAGCATATTTCCTCCAAGCATCTCGTCGCTCTCGCGCACGAAATGAACCTTTCCCCTGCTGAAGTCTTTGAGGTCGCTTCTTTTTACCATCATTTCGATGTTATCAAAGAAGGCCAAACTCCCCCGCCCGCCTTAACTGTTCGTGTCTGTGAATCTCTTTCCTGTTCTATGGCCGGTGCCAATGACTTAATAGAGGCTTTAGAGAATGGCTTGAATACCGATGAGGTTCGGGTGCAGAAAGTGCCTTGTATTGGGCGTTGCCAACATGCGCCAGTTGCCGTTGTAGGGCAAAACCCTATTGACCATGCCACTGCTGAAGTCGTTACAACTGCCGTTGACAATAATGATATTAAAGCTGAGGTAGCTGATTACATCAGTATGCAACAATACCGTGCGGATAATGGCTATCAAACGCTGAAAGGTGTTTTAGAGGGTAGTATTAGTACCGAAAGCGTGATCAAAAAAATGGAAGATTCAGGCCTACGGGGTCTGGGTGGTGCCGGGTTCCCTGCGGGTAGAAAATGGCGTATTGTGAACAGCTTTGACGGCCCGCGGTTAATGGCAGTGAATATTGATGAAGGTGAGCCAGGTACTTTTAAAGACCGGCATTACCTGGAGTCTGACCCACACCGTTTCTTGGAAGGCATGTTAATTGCTGCTTTATGTGTAGGCTGTGATGAAATCTATATTTATCTGCGTGATGAATATGCGGGTTGCCGTGAAATTCTAACTAAAGAAATTGCGAACCTACAAAACAATCCACCTTCAGATAAATACCACTTACCCCCCATTCATTTACGCCGTGGCGCAGGTGCCTACATCTGCGGCGAAGAATCTGCGATGGTAGAATCAATTGAAGGTAAACGCGGAATGCCACGTTTAAGACCGCCCTTTCTAGCTGAAGTCGGTTTGTTTGGCCGCCCTACTTTAGAACATAATATGGAATCGGTTTACTGGGTGCGGGATATTGTTGAAAAAGGCCCTAAGTGGTTTACCTCGCATGGTCGCCATGAACGCAAAGGTCTACGCTCCTTTTCTATTTCAGGTCGCGTTAACAAACCCGGGGTACATTTAGCACCTGCGGGTACGACAATGCGGGAATTGATTGAAGAGTTCTGTGGCGGTATGCAAGAGGGACATGAATTCTATGGTTATTTCCCAGGCGGTGCATCGGGTGGAATATTACCTGAATCGATGGCCGATATACCGATGGATTTTGATACCTTAAATGAGCACGGCTGTTTTATTGGTTCTGCCGCTGTAGTGGTATTTTCTAATCAGGACAGTGCCAAGGAACTCGCAATCAATGCAATGAAATTCTTTGAGGAAGAGTCCTGTGGTCAATGTACCCCTTGTCGTGTCGGTACTGCAAAAGCAGCGGTACTGATGGAGCAGGAAAACTGGGACACTGATTTGCTGGAAGAGTTATCCTCGGTGATGGTTGATGCGTCTATCTGTGGTTTAGGGCAAGCTGCGCCTAACCCATTACGCTGTGCTATCAAGTACTTTCCACAGGAAATCTAGGTAGATAGGTAGATACGCTGATGATTAATTATGACACTGACTTTTATGGCTGGACACAAGAGCAAGCGGCCTTTCTTAAAGCTGGCAAACTGACTGAGCTAGATATTGAAAACTTAATTGAGGAAGTCGAAACAATGGGGCGGTCTGAAAAACGCGAACTGAATAGTCGATTGACTGTTTTGCTGATCCATTTACTTAAATGGCAATACCAACCCATCCGCCGTGGTCGTAGTTGGCAGTTAACCATTAAAGGGCAGCGTATCAACTTCTCTGAAACCCTAGAAGAAAATCCGAGTCTCAAACCACAACTTAATACCATCCTGAAAAAAGCTTATGCAAAATCCATTATCAAAGCCTCGCAAGAAACGGCTTTAGATGAACAGGTTTTCCCCAGCACTTGTCCCTGGACATACGCTCAGATTTTGGATGATAATTTTTACCCCGATGCAGGTGAATAAATACTATGGCTGCTAACCCAGACACATTGAAAGACCCAATGATCAACTTCACCCTAGATGGCGAAGAGGTCTCTGCCTTTGCGGATGAAACCATTCTGCAAACCGCAAAACGACATAATAAAGAAATTCCACACCTTTGCTATAAAGAAGGCTTACGCGCGGACGGTAACTACCGTGCCTGTGTCGTCGAAATCGCAGGTGAAAGAACCCTGGCACCTTCCTGTTGTCGTATGCCGACGGATGGCATGAATGTACAAACCAGTAGCGAACGTGCCATTAAATCGCAAAAAATGGTACTGGAACTGCTTAAATCAGATATGCCTAAGCAAGGCGAGTCGCCTTATAAGCTGGAATCGGAATTAGACCTGTGGGTTAAAAAGCTACAAGTTGGTGAGCCACGCTTTGAATCTCGCGCCCAACCCGCTGCGGATTTATCTCACCCTGCTATCGCAGTGAATATGGATGCCTGTATTCAGTGTACACGCTGTTTACGTGCCTGCCGCGAAGAGCAGATGAACGATGTGATTGGTTTTGCCAATCGCGGCGCTCATGCCGAGATTGTCTTTGATATTGCTGACCCAATGGCGGCTAGTAGCTGTGTCGCTTGTGGTGAATGTGTACAAGCCTGTCCTACGGGGGCTTTAATGCCAGCGGGTAATGTCGGCCTTGAAGTGGCGGATAAAACGGTTAATTCGACCTGCCCTTATTGTGGTGTGGGTTGTCTGATTAAATATCATGTCAAAGACAATAATATTATTTATACCGAAGGGCGTGATGGCGATACCAATAAATTTCGCCTGTGTGTTAAAGGCCGTTATGGTTTTAACTATATCCATAACCCATTACGCTTAACCAAGCCACTCATTAGACGTGATGGCGTTGCCAAAACCACTGAATTACTGGATCCAAATGATCTGGATACGGTATTCCGGGAAGCCAGCTGGGATGAAGCCCTGGATTTTGCCGCAGGTGGCCTGAAAAAGATTCGTGATGCAAAAGGCAAAAAAGCCCTGGCTGGATTAGGCTCCGCGAAAGGTAGTAATGAAGAAGCCTATTTATTTCAAAAACTGGTTAGAACAGGTTTTGGCTCCAACAATGTTGATCATTGTACCCGCCTATGCCATGCTTCCTCTGTTGTCGCGCTATTAGAATGCTTAGGTTCCGGGGCGGTCTCTAATCCGGTTGAAGATGTAAAATTAGCCGAAGTGGTCATTATTATTGGCTCTAATCCATCGGTGAATCACCCTGTTGGCGCAACTTTCATGAAGAATGCAACAACAACGGGCACCAAGATTATCCTGATGGATCCAAGGCGGACAGAAATTGCCAAATATGCTTCGCATCATTTAGCTTTCCGCCCCGATACCGATGTGGCCATGCTGAACGGTATCATGCACGTTATACTTGAAGAAGGTTTACAAAATGATGACTACATCAAAAAGTATACCGAAGATTTCGAGTTTATGCAGCAGCACTTGAAAGACTACAGTCCGGAAAAAGTTGCCCCGATTTGTGGTATAGAGGCCGACACTTTACGTGAAGTGGCAAGACTGTATGCAACTTCAAAAGGCTCGATGATTTTATGGGGTATGGGTATTTCGCAACATATCCACGGTACCGATAATGCACGTTGTCTCATTGCACTCGCTTTAATGACAGGTCAGATTGGTAAACCAGGCTCAGGCTTACACCCATTACGTGGGCAAAACAATGTGCAGGGTGCATCCGATGTCGGATTGATTCCTATGGTTTACCCTGACTATGCGCCAGTTGACGATGCTAAAAATCAGGCCAGATTTGAAGAGCTATGGGGTGTCAAACTCGACCCTAAACATGGATTGACGACAGTGGAAATGATCCATGCGATATTAGACGACGACGTTTTTGGTATGTTTGTTCAAGGTGAAAACCCTGCCATGTCAGACCCTAACCAGAATCATGCGCGCGAAGCATTTGCTCATCTGGAACACCTGGTGATACAGGATATTTTCTTAACTGAAACAGCGGGCTTTGCCGATGTTATCCTACCTGCCTCTGCTTTCTATGAAAAAAACGGGACTTTCTCAAATACCGATAGACGCGTACAAATGGGTAGACTCGCTGTCAACCCGCCTGGAGATGCTAAGCAAGACCTATGGATACTGCAAGAAATTGCTAACCGTTTAGGTTGTGGCTGGGACTATAAAGGCCCGGAAGATGTATTTAATGAAATGCGTCAGGCGATGCCAAGTATTGCCGGAATGACCTGGGATAGAATAGAGGCAGAAGACTCATTGACTTACCCTCTGGAAAAAGTGGGTGATCCAGGAGAACCGGTTATTTTCACCGATGGCTTTCCAACAGAATCAGGTAGAGGACGCTTTGTTCCCGCTCCGTATATACACGCAGATGAGTTACCTGATGACGAATACCCGCTGATCTTTATTACCGGTCGCCAGTTAGAGCATTGGCATACGGGCAGTATGACACGTCATTCACCGACTCTGGATGCCATTGAGCCAGATCCGGTGCTTTCAATGCACCCGAGTGATTTAGAAAAGCTCGGTGTGGAAGCGGGTGGCATTATTACCATACAGTCCAGACGCGGACAACTTGCCGCCTATGCACGCGCTGATATCGGCATTCAACAAGGTACGGTATTTATGGCTTTCTGCTATAACGAAGCCAGTGCCAATCTGATTACCAATGAGGCACTCGACCCTTCTGCTAAAATCCCAGAATTTAAGTTCTGCGCGGTTAAGGCAACGGCTGGGGGAGAGATTGCGGTACGTATAAACTAAGTTTCATTTCTCGTTCCCACGCTCCGCGTGGGAATGCTAAGTTAAGGAATAAAGTTTTATTAAACATACGTTAAATGTAGGTTGGATGAGATTTTTT
>DAOVWV010000218.1 GCA_030636485.1 Methyloprofundus sp. | reverse complement strand
CGCCTGCTGTACAGATAAATTGATACTCAACAAACCCAGAGTCATCGGTCGCCTCAACAGCGGTCATGCTAATGCTTGTTTTACTCATCGCAAGCGGGATATTACTCCAGCCCATTGGATCAGGGTTAGGCGCTGTTGTATCAGCGGCTGCTACAACAACTGAGCCGGAAATATAATACTGTCCCAGGCTGCCATAGTCAGAATAAGGTGAGTATGCATTGCCCGTTCCGGCAACTTCTAGATAATATCGACCGGCTGGTAGATCTGCACTGATCAGGGCATCGGTATTATCAGTCGGGTCACTCACTATTTCCATGCCTGAATCATCATACAATGTCACATGAAGATCAAGATTAGAACCGCGTCGATCAGAACGGGTAAATGCATCCCATGCAGGGGTCACGTTTATATCAAGTCTACCGGCTGAAACATCCAGAAAAAAGGTATCTACATCATTCCTCGCTTCAATAACCCCCTTATTATCAGGATTTTGTGATGCCGGATCAGACTCAGGGTTAGTGCTTGTAATATAGCCATTGGCATCAACCAACAAAGGCGTTGCTGATGCAAATGTATCTGCATGGTCATCTGCCCGATAGGTTAATTTTCCACTAATAATGGCCAGATCATCTTCAGTGTTATTAGCGCCGGCATAATCTCCGTTGCTCCACTGGGTGACATTGGTGTCGTAGCCAACCCCCATCACAGGTGCCCATGATGTATAGCCATCACCACCATGCCCAGTGTAGTATGGATTAGCACTGTCACCATCATGCGACAAACCTAGGTTATGCCCTAGTTCATGGGCAGCCGCTTCGGAAATATAGTTAGCGGCAGAAGCGAGGTTGTTGTAGTACACTAAAGCAGGTTGATAAAATTCATAATTTGATCTTCCCCAAACATTGACATAAGCCACACCGCCAGCATTTGCGTACGGCATAGTGACTCCCGAAGCATCAACATTAGAGGTGATTAAAATGTGCCCTGTTTTAGGGCCAAATGATGCCGGCATTTCAGTCGTGACATCAATATCAAAGGGTGCCAAATCTTCTGCAATGCGGTGCCATATTTCTCCTATATCCCTTCTTTCAGCGCTTGAAAATGTACTAGAATCGGAATCTTTATTAAAAGGTCTGGCCTGATAGCTGTCAGCGCCGCCCCCGTTCCATGCAGTGCCTGAAATGGTATAACCTTTAAAATTCACATAAACAACATGCGCCGCACCTGGCTTGCTATGCAGTTTAAAAGTATCAGCGGGATCGATGGCTTCCACGTCCGGGGCAGTTGCCAGGTCTTCCTCAATCACTTCTTCAGGTAAAACAGTATCCTGATACAATACCGCGCCATTATTATCAACATCAAGAAATTCCGTGTCATGCTCAGGAAAGTTAAAGCTATGTAACCACTTCATTGCTTTTTGTCTGGCAGGGGCTGGCAAGCTGTCAAGCTTGCTCTTCAAGCGGCTCACAGGAAGTTTATCAAGGGTAAACGGAGCAGCTGCACCAAACATTTTAGTTTCACTGGGGTTTGCCATCACATTTCCAATCATTAAAGGAAGTGCCAATAAAGTGTATGGGATTGTAGTACGGAGTTTCATAATGCCTTCCTGAAAGAATCAAAGTTGTGCTCAGTCTACAGGGTTGACAAATTGGATATTGTGTTTTAAATCTCATTTTTTTAAAATAAAAAAATGAGGAGTTTCTATCCGGCCGAGGTTTATACTAAGGGGTGAAAGTTTAATGAAAATTAGTATAATAGGGAGACATTACCAATGCTTAAAAGAATACAGATCAGTTTTTTAATCACATTATTATTGATACCGTTATCTGGAATTTACGCCAAAGAAGGGCCGGCGGCTATTGAGACGACAGTCTTAGTAGTGGATACTGTGGTGGATTTTGATAAGGATAGTCGTATCCTGACGCTGAGGAATAAACAGGGGGAGGAATCAACATTCACTTTGGGGCCAGAAGTGCAAAATCTTGATGAGATCAAGCGTGATGATCAGCTTCTGGTTCAATATTTTAATGCTTTCGCGATACTTTTAGGGCCTAAAAATACCGAACTTAAGGAACAGACTCTTCAAACCCAACCCAGCGTAAAAACCACTCGTTCGATCACTGCTGTGGGTACTGTAAAGGAGATTGATCAACAGAACAGCTTACTGACTGTACAAGGGGGAGGAGAGGCTTTGGTGGTTAATGTGGCTGAACACTTCGACCTTTCCGGAATTATGCTGGGCGATGAAGTCGAGGTGGTCTATATTGAATCTTACGCGATTAAAGTGGTGCCGGCGGCCAAAATCTTAGGTACAGTGAGTATTGAAAGTACTTCCATTGCTATCGGTATTGGATATGAATGGGGGCAGGGGGAGTTAACCATGTACGATGGTTCTACTTATACCTTTGATATTCAGGGTATATCGATGCTGGATGTGGGTATTTCCTTACTTGAGGCAGAAGGAAGTGTCTATAGAGTGATTGAACCTAAGGATATGGAAGGTAAATATTGGGCTGCTGAAATTGGGATTAGTTATGGTAATGGTGTTTCCGCAGTGACGATGAAAAACAGGAATGACGTGATTATGCACTTAACGTCTAAACAGAAAGGCATGAAGTTGAAGCTGGCTGCCGAGGGTATGAAGATTACAAATATTATGCCTAAAGTACCGTAGGGCGGATAGGCATTCATATCACCTTGGCGTGTATACGCATAATTTTTACATCTGGAGCGTGGCTCTTTAGCTTATATTTATAAGGTGTCTAAAGTACTGCGCCCCTATATAGGGGCGCAATTTTATATTATCTATCTCCTCCAATTATCGCATCACTTTATAAATGAAAATGATAATTCCCCGCACCACAGGATTTTTGCAGAGTGGCTATTTTTTTATCTGCATCAGCCGCTGATTCATTAGGGCCTTTGACATAATAGGGCATCTTATCTTTACCATAGCGATAGCGGGACCAGCAGCGTCCTAGCTTTTCTTCACCAAACATTGTTTTCAGTGCGTGATAATCTTTATGACTATTAAATCCAAGGTCTTGAGCGTATTGCACCGCACCCTCAATCAATTTTTTAGCACAGGCCGGTTTAAGCTTGGTGAATGAGTAACCACCATGTGATTCAACGATACCTGGTTTAAACACTTTTTCGTATTCGGGTATAGGCATGGTTTTAAACAAGCATTTTTTGATGCCTAAACAAAATACATCGACAATAAAAGAAGCGACAATAACTTCCCCCTGAGGTGAAACCCGGGTAATCAGAATATTACCGATGCCAGATTCAAATAAATTATGTGGTATTAAGCATTCATAAAAAGGGTGCTCCAGATAAGGCTTTATCCTTTCTAATAACAGCTGAGAAGAGTTTGATTTAGTCTGTGTGCTGCGCTTGTTTTTTTTCTGTTTTGCTTTTTTTTGTTTTTGTTGTTCTGTTAAAGCCATTGCCTATCCATTGTGATGATTAATTTACAGGCAATAATACTATATAAAAAATAAATAGGTTGAAGTAAAGTGGGTTTAGGTGATACTTTTGAGCTTAGCTGAGAGTTGTGGGACTTCAGCTACTTTTTTAGTCGTGTTATTAGCCCGCTTTATAGTATTATTGTCACGACTATTTAGATTGTAAGAGTCGCTTTAGGCGGGATGACTGAACTCTCACTCCTAAGGAGTGTGACAAGGATGCGTGCCTAAAAGACTCTTTTTCACCCATACAAAACCCTTATGCAAGATAAACTCAATCATTTAAACTTTGATAACCATTTTATTAACCAGCTTCCTGCGGATAAAGAGACAGCCAATCATCGCCGCCAAGTTGAAAATGCCTGTTATTCCCGTGTTGTACCCACAGCGGTTGCAAACCCTCAGTTAGTGGCCTATGCCAAAGAAGTTGCCGCATTGTTTGATTTGTCTGAGGAAGACTGTCAAAGTGATCGCTTTACGCAAGTGTTTGCCGGCAATCAACTGGCAAATGGAATGCAGCCTTATGCAATGTGTTATGGCGGTCATCAATTTGGGAATTGGGCAGGGCAGTTAGGGGATGGCCGGGCAATTAACTTAGGTGAAGTCGTCAATCAAAAAGGCGAACGCTGGGCTATGCAGTTAAAAGGAGCCGGGGCGACACCGTACTCACGCACTGCTGATGGGTTGGCTGTACTACGCTCATCGTTGCGTGAATTTTTATGCAGTGAAGCGATGTATCATCT
>DAOVWV010000176.1 GCA_030636485.1 Methyloprofundus sp. | reverse complement strand
CAGCGGTTTCTGCATATTCAAACAGTTTATCGGGTGTACGGTGAGCAGAGACGACCTCGACTTCAAAAGGGATGCCGAGCTGTTCCAGTTTTTCCGATGCAAAACGCATGGTTTCCCAATCGGATGTTGAACCCATGATAATACCCACTAATGCGGTCATGTATGTTCCTTTCTATGAAAATAAAATAGGCTCACGGCGTAGCGATAAAACGGTACGTTCGTTAGCAAAAAAACCCTCTATTATATATGTATTTATAGATTTTTACTACACCATTCCGTGCATATTTGATTGTTTCTTATTCGTTTCAGTAGACTAAAAACCAGAGATTTTCTGGTGGAGAGTTAAATTAAAAAATTCTGTACAATAAGGAGTTAGAGCAATCGCAATATCCAGATCACGATAAGTTCACTGTTTATGAACATGCGAATGCTATACCCAATTTACACAGAAGACAAATAAAATATGAAAACACCCAGAATCGGATTTATCAGTTTAGGATGCCCTAAAGCATTAGTTGATAGTGAACGCATTTTAACTAAGTTACGTTCTGAAGGTTATGACGTTGCGCCTAATTATGAGGGTGCGGATATGGTTGTGGTTAATACCTGTGGGTTTATTGATGCGGCTGTCGAAGAATCGCTGGATAGCATCGGTGAGGCCATTGCCGAAAATGGCAAGGTGATTGTGACGGGCTGTCTTGGTGCGCGTGCCGACGAGATTTTACAGCGCCACCCCCAAGTATTGGAAATTACCGGCGCTCATGCCTTGGAAGAAGTTGTCAGTGCGGTACATAAACACCTCCCGCCTTTGCACGATCCTTTTGCCAGCCTGGTGCCACCACAGGGAATAAAGTTAACGCCAAAACATTATGCCTATTTAAAAATATCAGAAGGTTGTAATCATCGCTGTACCTTCTGTATTATTCCATCATTACGCGGTGATTTAGTGAGTCGTCCAGTCAATGATGTTTTATTAGAAGCCAAGCGTTTAGCGGATGCTGGTGTCAAGGAATTACTCGTGGTTTCGCAAGATACCAGTGCTTATGGGCTGGATATAAAATATCAAGCCTTTGACTGGCAGGGCAAGGAAGTGCGTACCCGCTTTTATGACTTGGCTGAAGCATTGGGCGAGCTCGGTATTTGGGTGCGTATGCACTATGTCTATCCTTATCCGCATGTTGATGAAGTCGTGCCACTTATGGCCGCAGGAAAAATACTCCCTTATTTGGATATTCCGTTTCAACATGCCAATGCACGCATACTCAAATTAATGAAACGCCCCGCTGCAACAGAAAACAATCTGGAACGCATAAAGGCATGGCGCGCCGTGTGCCCTGATATTATCCTGCGGAGTACGTTTATCGTCGGTTTTCCGGGGGAAACTGAGGAAGAGTTTCAAGAACTGCTAGACTTCTTGACAGCAGCACAACTCGACCGTGTGGGCTGCTTTGCCTATTCCGCCGTTAAAGGAGCCGTGGCCAATGATTTACCTGATGCTGTGCCTGAAGAGCTTAAACAGGAGCGCCTTGCCCGGTTTATGGCGCATCAGGCAGAAATTAGTGCCGCACGATTGCAGCAGCGTGTAGGAAAAATTGAACAGGTTCTTATTGATGAGGTGGTAGAAGAGGGCGCGGTCGCCAGAAGTAAAGCCGATGCGCCGGAAATTGACGGCCAGGTGTTTATAGATGGTGCGACCCATTTAAAAGTGGGCGATCTGGTGAGTGTGGAAATTGAAGAAGTGGATGACTACGATATGTGGGGGAAGTTGTTGTAATGAAAAAATGGTATAGCTAAGCCTTTTGGTGGATGCGTTATCACTTATCCACCCTACATTGATTCATATATCAAAATATCGTAGGGTGAATAAGCCTGGGCGCATCCACCCAAACCGTTTTACATGCTTCTTATCTAACTTTCAAAGACAACCACCGACCGAGCCTGTACCGGATAGCTAAAGCCTTTTATAGGCACTTGTTTTGCCGGTACAATAGTATCAAAAGGTGAGCGCAACGCGGTATCTATTGCAAGATGCCATTGCTGTTCCTGAATCACGGGCAATGGCATGATTAACTCATTATCAGA
Organism: Methyloprofundus sp.; assembly: GCA_030636485.1. GTDB lineage: Bacteria > Pseudomonadota > Gammaproteobacteria > Methylococcales > Methylomonadaceae > Methyloprofundus. The sequence goes on along the minus strand of DAOVWV010000176.1, from coordinate 2,740 downwards.
CATGTTCATGATAATATGTAAATCAGCCTCTTTGTTCGCTGATACTGCGGCTAACGTAAATGCCAGTACCTGAGAATCCGGGTCTTGCCATTGCGGCGCATCAAGCTCCGTTCCGTGCCAGCGAATATCTGCAATAGGGCGTTCGCCCATTTTTTCACCCGTTAAAAAGCGGCGGCGCATCAGCGAAGGATGGCGCTTACGCAAAGCAATCATTTGTTGGACAAAACGGAGTATATCCGAATTTTTCTCGGTTAGACTCCAATCGAACCAGGTCAGTTCATTATCCTGACAATAGCCATTATTATTGCCGTGCTGAGTGTTCAGAACCTCATCACCCGCAAGTAACATAGGGACACCCTGGCTGAGCAGTAATATCGCATAACTGTTTTTGACCTGTTTTTTACGTAGGTCAATGATTCTGAGGTCATCTGTTTCACCCTCAACCCCACAGTTATAAGTCATGTCATGATTACAGCCATCCCGGTTGTCTTCGCCATTAGCCAAATTATGTTTGTGGTTGTAGCTAACCATATCATTCAGCGTAAAACCATCATGACAAGTCACAAAGTTAATGCTATTAATGGGTAAACGCCCCTGATGTTTGTATAAGTCACTACTGGCACATAATCGGGTGGCAAGTTCGGCAATCAGGCCTCGGTCACCACGCAGAAAGCGGCGCACCGTATCCCGGTATTTACCGTTCCACTCTCCCCAGCGGTATCCAGGGAAACTTCCTACCTGATAAAGCCCCGCAGCATCCCAGGCTTCGGCAATCAATTTGGTTTTGGCGAGTTGTTCAGAGAGCTCAATACCCCATAAAACCGGTGGATCCTGTAGTACATCACCATTTTCACCACGCGCCATTGCACTGGCTAAATCAAAACGGAAACCATCCACATGCATTTCCCGTACCCAATATTCCAGGCAACTGATAATAAAGCTGGCAACGACGGGGTGGTTTGCATTAACGGTATTGCCACAGCCCGTGTAATCACGGTATTTACTTTTATCGACAGCATCAAGGTGATAAAAAATACTACTGCCGATGCCGCGGAAATTGATCACCGGCCCATCAGCACCTGCTTCAGACGTGTGATTAAAGACCACATCCATAATCACGCCAATCTCAGCCTTATGCAGGGCTTTCACTAAATCACGAAATTCCTGTATATGGGTGCCATCTTCAGGGGTAACACAATAGCCGGGGTGGGGGCTAAAAAAACTATGCGTACTGTAGCCCCAATAGTTTTTTAATCCAAGCGCAGCCGTCCCACGAGGCACATCCTGTTCATCGAAAGCCATGACCGGTAATAGTTCAACATGGGTAATGCCCAGTTTTTTAAGGTAAGGGATTTTTTCGATCAGTGCTGAAAACGTTCCGGGGTTAGTTGTTCCAGACAGTTTATGGTTAGTAAAACCACCGACATGTAATTCATAAATAATGGCATTTTCACTTTTAAATGAAAAGGGCTTATCGCCTTCCCAGTCATAGCGGCCGTCAGCCACTAGGCTACGCATCGCAGTATGGCCGTTATCACCCGGCACGCAGGCTTTGTCACGATGCCACAGCTTGTCACTGACGGCGCGGGCAAAAGGGTCAAGCAAGTGTTTTTCCTTATCAAAGCGTAGCCCGCTTTGAGGGGTATCATCAGAACCGTCCATACGCCAGGTGTACCAAGTGCCAGCAGGTAATTCATGCAGGTATACATGCCAGGAATAAAATGTTTTATTAAACTCAGTATGTAAAGGGATAATTTGAAAGGGCTCCAGACTTGCTGAGCTGTCATACAATAAGAGCTCTACCTCTGTCGCATGACGGCTGAAAATGGAGAAATTGACTCCATCCTCTTTTAATCGTGAACCAACAGGATACGGAGAGCCAGGGGAAGTTTTATAGGTCTTATTCACAGTAACTGATGTTATATATTTTAAGTTAAAACTAATTAAGGAGCGAGAATTCAACAATCTTCGCTTCTAAGTTATCTATGGCATGATAATCAGCTAGTCAGTGAAAGTCCAGTTTTTGTATCGCTTTAAGCGTTAAATTATTTGAATTCAGGGGAGTTGAAAAAAAAGTTGTCTTGCTTATCACGCATTTAGGAAGAATAGGTTTTAGGCCACATGAGTAATAAGGTTTGTTGCTTAAAGCCCGTTTTCCGGTTTTTTTATTAATTGAATTCAAATTATAAGTGTAAAACAGGGAAATCAGCAAAGTTGTACTATAATTTATACATGAACTTATCGCACATCAGCTTTAACGATAGTCAATCAATCCTGGCAACAAGGAGTCGCAATGAACAACTACAAAGTTTTTTACATTTTGCTTATGGTATTTTTTCTCGTTCCCATGCTCCTGCGCCCCAAAAAGTTAATTCCTTAACTTAATGGCAGTCACGAAGACCGTGGGAACTAGGAAAAAATTATGACTGGCTCGTTAAATGAGCCAGTGGGTGTGGATAATGGATTTTAAACAACAGATAAAACAGGTTTGAGATGACAGCAGCATTGTATTACCAGTATTGGGGGAAGGCATCTAAAGAGGATGATAGTTATCATTTGTTGCCTTATCATTGTTTGGATGTAGTGGCGGTGGCGGATATTTGGTTACAGCAATCATCCGTCCTTTTAAATCTAATTTCTCGGCAGGTAGGCCTAAGTAAAGAGCAGTCTAAAGCGGTTGTACTTTTCTTTGTCGCATTACATGATTTAGGAAAGTTTGATGCGCGTTTTCAGAATTTTG
>DAOVWV010000288.1 GCA_030636485.1 Methyloprofundus sp. | reverse complement strand
TCCTGTATCGCCTTAAAGCTGGCGGCAGCCGCTTTAGTCATCAATTGAAAGCCTGTTATACTGGGCGACTCTTGAGCGATTCGGTCTATGTTTCTGGCCTGCCGTGCAGAATACAGTTGCGTAGGTAAGGTTTGCATATCAAGGAAATAAATTAAATTATATTGAATGGCAATATTATAAAATGAATATGCTAATGAATGAACTGCCCCGGCAAATAAAACAATGGGGTTATGAATTAGGCTTTCAACAGGTGGGTATTGCCGATACGGATTTGCATCAGGCTGAACAGCGTTTGCAGGCCTGGCTGGCACAAGGTTATCATGCAGATATGGACTATATGCATAAGCATGGTTTAAAGCGCAGTCGCCCAGCACTCTTGCAGCCAGAAACGCTGAGTATTATCTCGGTGCGGATGGATTATCTACCTGAAGCCCAGGCAGGCATTGAAAATGCATTAAATAATCCCGTCGCGGCCTTTATTTCCCGTTATGCACTGGGGCGTGATTATCATAAAGTCTTACGTAAACGCCTGCAAAAACTGGCGAGTCGGATTGAGCAACAAGTGGGCGTTTTTGGTTATCGTGCCTTTGTGGATTCAGCGCCGGTACTGGAAAAGGCCATTGCAGAAAAAGCAGGTCTGGGCTGGATAGGCAAACACAGTAATATTATTAATAAAAAAGCAGGCTCGTGGTTTTTTTTAGGTGAAATCTATACTTCCTTGCCTTTGCCTGCCGATAAGGCGGCGACTAATCATTGCGGTCAGTGTACGGCCTGTCTTGATATTTGTCCGACTCAGGCCATTGTTGCCCCTTATCAGGTGGATGCACGGCGTTGCATTTCCTATCTGACGATTGAATATAAAGGCTCGATTGCCGAAAACTTAAGACCTTTAATGGGCAACCGCATCTATGGCTGTGATGATTGCCAGCTGATCTGCCCGTGGAATCGTTTTGCCCGGCTGAGTAAAGAAACGGATTTTAGTCCCCGATATAATTTAAATGCACAGCATTTGCTAACATTATTTAATTGGTCGGAAGCGGAATTTTTGCAAAAAACCGAAGGTTCTGCCATTCGGCGTATAGGCCATGAGCAATGGTTACGTAATATTGCCATTGCTTTGGGGAATGCGCCTGCTTCTAGTGTGATCAGGGAGGCTTTAAATGCTAAAATGCATCATTCATCGGAGTTGCTTCGGGAGCATGTTTTATGGAGCCTTAAGCAACAGTTAGGGTTCTGAACGGATATTATTGAAATCAAAGCGGGGATCATGTGGGACAGGAAATTAATGCTAAGGGCTTTAAAACGGATGACTTTGCTCATTTTCATCAAAAATTGACCCTGGAAACACACTATTTAAACGAATTAATCGAGCAAGAAAAGTTATCAGCATCTCCACTGACTGCCGGGTTTGAAATTGAGGCATGGTTAATTGATGAGAATATGCGGGCAGCACCCAATAATGTTGCTTTTCTGCAAAAGCTAAAGGATCCGCTTGCCTTTCCTGAGTTAGCTAAATTCAATATCGAGCTGAACAGTGTACCGCAGAGGCTGACAAAGACTGTATTGAGCACCTTACACAAAGACCTGACAGTCGTCTGGGAAAAAGCCTGTCTCCAGGCTAAAGAAATGGATAATCATCTTTTGATTATCGGCACCTTGCCCACACTAAAACCAGCCGATATGACGCTAAGGAATATGTCGGAAATGAATCGCTATCAGGTTTTAAATGAGCAGATTTTAAAAGCACGTGGTAAGCCCATTAACCTGGATATCATCGGCGTGGAACATTTAAGGCTGGATCACTATGATGTGATGCTGGAGTCTGCCACGACTTCTTTGCAATTACATACTCAGGTTCCCTTGCACCTGGCACATCACTATTATAATGCTTCCATTATTGCATCGGCTGCCATGGTTGCCAGTTGTGCCAATGCCCCTTATCTATTAGCCAAAAACCTTTGGCATGAATCCCGTATTCCATTGTTTGAACAAGCCATAGAAACGGGAGGCTATGGCGGGGCAATCCATGGGCCGTTGAAGCGGGTCAGTTTTGGCACCGCTTATGCGCGGTCTTCCATTATGGAGTGCTTTACCGAGAATCTACAGCATTTTCCGGTATTACTGCCGGAGTTATTTAGTGATTCTGTTGAGAAGTTTGAACATTTGCGCCTGCATAACGGCACAATCTGGCGCTGGAATAGACCCTTAATTGGCTTTGATGAGGACAATACCCCACATATAAGAATTGAACACCGCACACCTTCAGCAGGCCCCACCATTATTGATTCAATTGCCAATGCCGCTTTTTATTATGGATTGAGCACAAATCTATGTGCTCATCTCGTAGACTACGCGATTCTTTTGGCATTTACTCAGGCAAAAGATAATTTTTATCAGGCGGCGCGTTTTGGTCTGGATAGCCAAATAGTCTGGTTTGATGGTGAAAAGCATCCTTTACAAAAATTAATATTGAGCGACTTATTGCCTAGAGCAAGAAAAGGATTACAATCATTACATATAGATGCGCAAGATATAGCGACCTATCTGGGGATTATGGAGCAACGTATTGCCAATAAACAAACCGGTAGTCAGTGGCAGCGTCAATTTATGCAACAGGCTGATGCCAGTTTACACGACATGACTCAGGCTTATTTAGAGCAGCAATATTCGGAAGTCCCTGTTAGTCAATGGAAAATTTAACCTAAATAAACTTCGGGGCTCGTTTCCACGCTCCGCATTACTGCCATTAAGTTAAGGAATAAAGTTTTATAAAACACAAAACTATGCAACTCCAACAAATTGATACTTACCCTGAAGAACTTCTTAGTTGTGATGTAAAGGCGTTACATCGCCTGTTCCCTCAGCCGACATTACTGCATTTATCAGGTAAAAATACACCGCCTTTGTTTGTCTCTATCTTACTGCATGGCAATGAAACGACAGGTTTTTTTGCGCTACAGAAGTTACTGATTAAGTATGCTAAGCAGAATTTGCCACGTAGTTTGTCCATCTTTTTTGGCAACACCCAGGCAGCGGCATTGGGATTAAGAAGGCTTGATGGACAGCTGGATTATAACCGTATTTGGCCAGGGACAGAGATCACATCCTGCGCAGAAACTCAAATGGCTAGCCAGGTAGTGGACATTATGCAGGAGAAAGCGGTTTTTGCCAGTATTGATGTACATAATAATACCGGCTTAAATCCGCATTATGCCTGTATTACTAAATTAGATAACCGCTACTTGCAACTGGCTAATTTATTTGGACGTTTAGTGGTTTACTTTATCAGACCTCTGGGCGTACAGTCCGGTGCTTTTGCAGAAATCTGTCCGGCTGTTACTCTGGAGTGTGGTAGGCCAGGTCAGCAGCATGGCGTTGATCATGCTTTCGAATACCTCAATGATTGTCTGCACCTGACCGAGCTTGTTGATCACCCGGTACATACTCAGGATATAGACTTATTCCATAGCTCGGTACAGGTCAAAATAAACCCAGATAGCCGCTTTAGC
>DAOVWV010000036.1 GCA_030636485.1 Methyloprofundus sp. | reverse complement strand
GAGGGGCGTTAATAATGCGGAGCGAGTGCCCAATAAAATGGCACTATGACCTTGTTGCATATTGAGCCAGGCGGCGAGTCTCTGGGTTTCAGTGTGTTGCGAGTGATAGCTTTCTATGGCTACTGTAAAGCGTTGTTTAAAACGTGCTTCCAGTTGCGGTGTTAAGGTAATTTCAGGTAGTAATACCAATACCTGTAGGTCATTTTTTAAAACCTGTTGAATGATCTGTAGATAGACTTCGGTTTTACCGCTGCCTGTGACACCTTCGAGTAGGTGTACAGCAAAGCTATCCAATTGTGCTGTGACGGAATCTATGGCAGCCTGCTGTGCTGTATTTGCTGTGAGCGCAGTCTGGCGAGCAATCGGTTTTTCTTTGCTAGTGGGTTGTGTGGTTTCGCACACATATTTTTTCTCAATCAAGGCCTTTAGAGGTGAACGCCAAAGCTTAAAAGAGCGCGAAATTTCCTGGCTGCTCATCGCCTGTGTTTGCAGCAGTTTGAGGAGTGCAAGTTGCTTAGGAGCCTGTTTAAGGGCTTGCTCATCAATGTTTTGGCCTGATTCTGTTAAGCAAAAGTAGGGGGGCAATTTAAGCTTGCCGGATTTTCCTTTGCGCAAGGCAGTAGGAAAGGCGCTTAAGATGACGTTGCCAATGGGGTGATGATAATAACCCTGTGTCCAGTAAAGTAGTTGTAGATCTTTGTCAGACAGTAAGGGATGGGGGTCTAATATGGATTCAGCTTTTTTTAATTTATGGGTCTCTATATCGCTAGCAGATTTTAATTCCAGTAATACAGCAATCTTTGCATTTTTACCAAAGGGAACTTTAACCCGTACGCCGGGTTGTAGTTGTTCAAGTGAGCAGTCATCAGGTGGGAGATAATCAAATACGCGATTGAGAGGAATCGGAACGGCCACGCTTAAAATTATTTTTTCTGAGCTGTTTAGCACGGGTGGCCTTTTATGAGAAAAGTGGAAATAAAAACGCTAAGTCCTTAGCAGCATTGTAAAAATAAAGTTATGCACAAAATCTGTGGATAACTCTGTGCATAAGGTTAGAGTAAGTGAGCGGAAGCCTTGATTTTATTGATTGTTTGTTAAATTGTATGAAATTGAAACAATTCTATTATTTCCTTTTTAAACAATATGTTATGTAAGTCAATGCTTGTTTTTACGCTTCTTGAATGAGCGGTAGGTTTTACTTTAATTGAATAAAAAACACATGTGCGTAAAGTTGTTAGGGTTTTATTGTTTAGCCTTTATAGCGAGGAGTACAAAAACATGTTTTTGTACTCCAAGTGGCCAATACTTTCACAGCCTTAGAGCGTGGAAATTAGAGCCTACAAGATGTGAAGCCAAAATTCGGTGTCATACTTTTAGCTATCACTAAATCCTCGCTCCTAAGGGATTAACATACCACGAATCGTAAAATATAAAAATGCCGCCATAAAGGCAGAGGTGGGGACTGTAATGATCCATGCCGCAGCAATTTTATACACATGAGAACGTTTAACGAGTTCTTCCTTATAAACTTTTTTAAGTTTTTTACGTTCTTTTCGAGTGAATTGGGTATCTTGTTTTTGCGCTTTTAGCTCTTTTAGCATGCTAGACTTGGTCGCAATGTCTGCTTTTTTAAACGTATCTAAAAAAGCTTCAGTGGCTTCAGGATCCAGATGTTCATGATGCTCTCTAATTTCATCAAGTCGTCTGGCATCGGTACGTTTCAAGTATTCACGCAAAAACCCGACACCAAAGATAGCACCGACCGCAATATGTGTTGAACTCACCGGCAAACCGAGTTGACTGGCAATAATAACGGTAATGGCGGCGGCCATGGACACGCAGAAAGCGCGCATTTTATCCAGTTCGGTAATTTCACTACCGACAGTACGAATCAGCTTGGCACCATACAGTGCTAGACCTAAAGAGAGTCCTAAAGCACCCACGAGCATAACCCAGAGAGGGATAGCCGCTTTTTTGGCAATACCACCGCTATTAATGGCATCATTGATTGCAGCCAAAGGCCCGACCGCATTGGCAACGTCGTTGGCACCATGGGCAAAGCTAAGAAAAGCGGCGGCAAAGATAAGCGGGATAGTAAATAAGGTATTGACACTGGTTTTTGAATTATCCAGTGTGGTCGCCGCTTTGTTAATCAAAGGGCGCATGGCAAAATATAGAGTCAAGGCAACCGCGAAAGCAATAGAGCCAGCCATCACAAAATCGACCTTCCAGATTTTTTTCAGGCCTTTTAAAATTAAATACGTAGAAAAAGCCCAGGCCATTAAGGCGATTAAAATAGGGACTATACGTTTTGCTGCAAGCAGTTTATCTTCCTGATAGGTAATTGTGCGTTTAATCAAGTATAGGAATATGGCGGCAATAATACCGCCTAAAACGGGAGATATAACCCAGCTGGCAGCAATTTTACCAAACACCGTCCAGTTTGCGATACCAAAGCCGCCAGCGGCAATACCTGCGCCTAATACGCCACCAACAATGGAGTGCGTGGTGGAAACGGGGGCGTTAAAAAAGGTTGCAATATTGAGCCAGATAGCCGCTGCCAGTAAAGCAGCCAGCATTAACCAGATAAAGGTATCGGAATCATTAATCAGGGAGGGGTCAATAATGCCTTTTTTGATGGTGCTCACGACTTCCCCGCCTGCAATGAGCGCACCGGCAGATTCAAACACCATGGCGATACAAATGGCACCGATCAATGATACAGCACCTGATCCTACCGCAGGTCCTACATTATTCGCCACATCATTGGCACCGATGTTAAGCGCCATATAGCCGCCAATCACAGCGGAGACAATCAAAAATGTATGGTTAGGGACATGTCCCATTGTGGCGCTAATAAACAGCCCTACAGCCGCTAAAAATAGTATTGCTCCTCCAAATTTGAGTATATCCAGGCGCATATTTGCACCTCTGTCTTCTAAGGAATTTAAGTCACTAACATCCATACATTTTCTCTAAGGTCGATTATTATCGTTAATAGTATCGCGTAATAATAACAAAAAAAGGTATATAGTACGCAAGTAATATGGCAATTATATGACAACTATATGACAGTTATGTGACAGTGAATAACAGTTGCAATGGGCGTGCTAGTCATGGTTGTTGCGATGAAAGAATATGCAGAACAGTATGTTAGTTATAAGTATAGTAGCGTCTCATTATTAATGGGGTAAATAATATGATACCGCTGGTCATCCACGGGTGCTGTTAGCGTGGGCTACTATTAACATAGAGGTCAGAGATTCCTGCTAACGGCATGCAGGAATGACGGGTTTTTCATAGCCTTGTACTAGTTAATTTTTTTGCTAAATAGTGAATAAATTTGCAAAATAGTCTGATTTCCATTATGTTGTACTGTTTGAAAAAGGCTAGGGGTGCTTCCTAAAATAGGAGCTGAGATAAAACCCTTTGAACCTGAGACCAGCTAATACTGGCGTAGGAAAGCCCACCGCACTTCCTTGCGCCTTGTTCTATTGAAATTGGAGAGATTACATGAGCGCAGTCCTTAAAGAGATTACCGAGACTGATAAGAATAGTATCAAAATTGATTCTTATCCCGCCTCAGAAAAAGTTTATATTGAGGGCAGTCGTCCCGATATTCAGGTACCTATGCGTAAGATTACGCTATCCGATACCCCGGTACATTTTGGTGCTGAAAAAAACTGTCCGTTATTTGTTTATGATACATCGGGTGTATATACCGATCCGGCTGTTGCCGTTGATTTGCAAAAAGGCCTGGCAGGTATTCGTGATGCGTGGATTAGTGAGCGCGATGATACCGAAGAGTTATCTGGCCCTACTTCCGATTTTGGCAAGGAGCGTTTAATCGACCCAGAGACAGCTGGTATGCGTTTTGAGCATATCCGCAAACCTCGTAGAGCGAAAGCCGGCAAAAACGTTTCCCAAATGCATTATGCGCGTCAGGGGATTATTACCCCGGAAATGGAATATATTGCGATACGTGAAAACCAGAATATGGTTGAAATGCGTGAGCTGTATAAAAACCAGCATAAAGGCCAATCTTTTGGTGCGTCTATTCCTGATGAAATCACGCCTGAATTCGTACGTGACGAAGTTGCCCGTGGACGTGCGATTATTCCTTTGAATATCAATCACCCAGAAGTAGAGCCGATGATTATCGGACGTAATTTCCTGGTAAAAATCAATGGCAACCTAGGGAATTCAGCAGTCACTTCTTCTATAGAAGATGAAGTTGAAAAAATGCTGTGGGGTATACGTTGGGGTGGGGATACCATCATGGATTTATCCACGGGTAAAAATATCCATGAAACCCGTGAGTGGATTTTGCGTAACTCGCCCGTGCCTATTGGTACAGTACCGATTTATCAAGCACTGGAAAAAGTGGACGGTAAAGCAGAAGATTTAACCGGGGAGATTTTCCGCGATACTTTAATCGAGCAAGCCGAGCAAGGTGTGGATTATTTTACCATCCATGCAGGGGTACGTTTACACCATGTACCGATGACCGCCAAACGTATGACGGGTATTGTTTCGCGGGGTGGGTCCATTATGGCGAAATGGTGTCTGGCACATCATACCGAAAGCTTTTTATACACCCATTTTGAAGAGATCTGTGAAATCATGAAGGCGTATGATGTTTCCTTTTCTTTAGGTGATGGCTTACGTCCTGGTTCAATCTATGATGCCAATGATGAAGCGCAGTTTGCTGAGTTGGAAACTTTAGGTGAGCTGACTAAAATTGCCTGGAAGCATGATATTCAAACCATGATTGAAGGTCCGGGTCATGTGCCATTGCATATGATCGAAGAAAACATGACCAAGCAATTGGAAGATTGTGATGAAGCGCCTTTTTATACCTTAGGGCCACTGACCACAGATAGTGCGCCGGGGTATGATCATATTACGTCGGTTATCGGTGCGGCCAATATCGGCTGGTACGGTTGTGCGATGCTTTGCTATGTCACCCAAAAAGAGCATTTAGGCCTGCCGAATAAAGAGGATGTGCGCGAAGGGATTGTGACGTATAAAATTGCTGCACATGCCGCTGATTTAGCCAAAGGTCATCCCGGCGCACAGGCGCGTGATAATGCCATGTCCAAAGCGCGATTTGAATTCCGTTGGGAAGATCAGTTTAATATTGCCCTGGATCCTGAAAAAGCGCGTTCATTCCATGATGAAACCTTACCTAAGGACTCCGCTAAAATTGCGCATTTCTGTTCCATGTGTGGGCCGCATTTCTGTTCCATGAAGATTTCTCAGGATGTGCGCGAGTATGCCAAAGAAAAAGGCATAAAAGATGAAGAGGCATTGCAACAGGGGATGGATGAAAAGTCACAGCAGTTCCTTGAAGAGGGAGCCGAGGTTTATCATAAGGTTTAAGAATGTAAGCTGGGGTTTTATCTGATGGAGAGAGCACGTTAAATCTTATTATTAACAGATATAAGCCCATTTCTTCAGATAAGCTCCGTAAAAGCCAGCTTAACAACCTGTTAAGCTGGCTTTTTTTATGGCAGTAGTGCATAATTTTTCGTACAATTAAAGTGTGTGAGCACTTTATAGATCATTAGTTTTTTAGGTTAGGTAGAGTGAAACAAATCAAAGCAGTGTCTTTAATTTCGGGTGGACTGGATTCTATGTTGGCAACTAAAGCCATTATGGAGCAAGGTGTCCATGTAGAGGGTATCAATTTTTTTACGGGCTTTTGTGTTGAAGGGCATACCCATGCGATACGCAAAAAAGACAAAGAAAAGCCAAAGCGCAATAATTCTTTGTGGGTGGCAGAAACATTAGGGATTAAATTACATATTATTGACATTATTGAAGAGTATAAAGATGTCTTGATTAATCCCAAGCATGGTTATGGGGCTAATATGAACCCTTGCCTGGACTGCAAAGTGTTTATGGTGAAAAAAGCCAAGCAGTGGATGGAAGAAAATGATTTTGACTTTATCATTACCGGTGAAGTGATCGGCCAGCGCCCTATGTCACAGCGTAGGGATACCATGCCGATTATTTCCGCAGAATCAGGCGCGGATGATCGTTTGCTACGCCCCTTATGTGCACAACATTTACCGGCGACCCTACCAGAACGTGAAGGCTGGATCAAGCGTGATCAGTTGTTCGATTTTACCGGGCGCGGACGCAAGCCACAGATGGCTTTGGCCAAAGAATATGGTTTAACGGACTACTCGCAGCCCGCAGGTGGCTGTTGTTTTTTGACTGATGAAAGTTACTCAAAAAAACTGGTTGATTTATGGCAGGCGCGTGGCACAAAGGAATATGAGCTGGATGATGTCATGCTACTAAAAGTAGGTCGTCATATACGCCCTAAGCAGAATTTTAAAGTGATTGTTGCACGTGAAGATGGTGAAGCACGCTTTCTGCAAGGTTATAAGAATAGTTATATTAATATGAACTGTGCCAGCCATAGAGGTCCATTGGCATTGATTGATGGTGAGGCGAGTGCAGAAGATTTGCATTTGGCTGCACAAATTGTTGCGCGTTATGGACAGGGGCGTGATGCCGAGCAAGTGGATGTGATGGTGCGCGATTTATCGGGCAATGAGTCAATCATACAGGTCAAGCCTTTAGCGCCAAATGAGTTGGCAAAAGAGTGGTTTGTATGAGTGAACATAGTTTAGATGCACGGCGCTTGCTGTGTCCATTACCTGTTATTCGTACTCAGGATAGGGTCAAGCAATTAGCAATAGGGGATGTGCTCACGGTGATTTGTACAGACCCCGGGGTGATGCAGGATATTCCGGCATGGTGCAGGATCAATGGACATGCCATTTTGCAGACACAGTCTGACGAATATGAATATAGGATTACCTTAAAGGTAGGTGACTAATGGCTGAAACTTATGATGCGGTAAAATTGGCTAAGTTAAAAAGCAGAGTGACCCTTGTTGGTGCACTGGTCAATGTTTTTTTAAGCATCATAAAAATTGGTTTTGGCATCTTGGGTCAGTCGGCTGCTTTACTGGCCGATGGTGTGCACTCGCTATCTGATTTAGCGAGTGATTTATTAGTGCTGGTTGCTGTCAAGCTAGGTGCACGGGAAGCCGATCATGACCACCCTTACGGTCATCGCCGCTTTGAAACGATAGCAACCGTTATATTAGGTATTGGGCTTATTATTATTGCTGGCGGAATCGCCTGGGATGTTTATGAGCGAGTGTTACAGCCTGAGCGCTTGTTGATTCCACAGCGGAGTGCGCTGGGCATTGCGGCCATTTCAATTTTGGCGAATGAATGGCTATACCAATATACCAAACGGGTTGCTAGCATTACCCGTTCAAAATTATTATTGGCCAATGCATGGCATCATCGTAGCGATGCCATTTCTTCAATTGTGGTATTGATTGGTGTGGCGGGATCACTATTGGGATATATCTGGGCAGATGCGATGGCTGCGGTCATTGTTGCCTTGATGGTTGCAAAAATAGGGGTGAGTCTGGTATCGGATAGTATCAAAGAATTAGTGGATACCGGTTTATCTGAAGAGCTGGTTGATAAAATCCGTGTTGAGATTGCAGCGACTAAAGGGGTTAGAAATATACATCTATTACGTACCCGGCAGATGGGGGAGGATGCCTTGGTTGATGCGCATATCGTTGTTAACTCAAGGATTACCGTCTCAGAAGGGCATATGATTGCGGATGTGGTTAGGGATATACTGATTGATAAATTTGACGATGTGCAGGAAGTATTAGTGCATGTTGACCCTGAGAATGATGAATTCGAAGTGGTTCACGAAAAGCCGCTATTACGGGAAGATGTTGAACGCTTATTAAAAGAGTATCTGGTAGAAAACTATCCTTTGATTGATAGCTTTAGAATTCATTATATAAAGGGGTTTCTGGAGCTTGAAGTTATATTGCCGCATACGATGTTTAGTTTGTCACAGCAAGTGAATACCATTAAAAATCGTTGCGTGGTATTAGAACAGGAAAATGAACAAATCAGTCGTGTGCTGGTGTTTTTTAAGGCATAGGCTGAAAATAAACAAGAGATATAAATATGGCAGTAGGAAAGTGTGAGTTTCCACAAATGCATGCAGTCGCAGGCATTAAATTAGGCACGGCCTGTGCCGGTATTAAGCAAACCGAACGGGACGATTTGTTATTGATAGAAATGGCTGAAGGGGCGAGCTGTGCCGCTGTTTTCACCCAAAATGCATTTTGTGCGGCTCCGGTGCTGGTGGCCAGAGAGCATTTAGCGATGCAGCCTCGCTACTTATTGATTAATTCAGGTAACGCAAATGCGGGAACCGGAGAGCAGGGTTTGCTAGATGCACATCACAGTTGTACTGCTGTTGCGCAACTAGGCGAAAAAAGTGCAGAGCAAGTCATGCCTTTTTCTACCGGGGTGATTGGTGAAGCATTACCTATCGCTAAAATAGTCGCTGCACTGCCAGAAACGCAGGCAAATTTAATGGAAGATAATTGGCATAAAGCCGCACATGCCATTATGACCACGGATACCTTTGCCAAAGGTTATTCAAAAGTGGTTGAAATAGAGGGTCATACGCTGACGATAACAGGGATGTCCAAAGGTGCCGGGATGATACAGCCAAATATGGCAACCATGCTGGGCTTTGTGGCAACCGATGCTAACATTTCCCAGAGTTTGTTACAGCAGTGTTTGGCAGCCGCAGTAGAGCAATCTTTTAACCGTATTACTGTGGATGGCGATACTTCAACCAATGATGCCTGTGTACTGATGGCAAGTGGTAAAAGCACGCTCCCGGAAATGACGGCTGAGAGCGCGGCGCTGCCGGTTTTTCAGCAAGCCATTCAGGATGCTTGTATGCATCTTGCAGAGGCCATTATCAGGGATGGTGAAGGGGCAACAAAGTTAATTAAAATTAATGTACAGCAGGCACAAAACGAAGCCGAAGCAGTGCAGGTGGCGAAGACCATTGCGCATTCACCTTTGGTGAAGACGGCCTTTTTTGCCAGTGATCCAAATTGGGGGCGTATTCTGGCAGCAGTAGGGCGGTCAGGTGTTGAGCGCCTGGATGTCGAGCAAATTTCTATTTATTTAGATGATGTCTGTATTGTGGAGAAAGGGGGGCGAGCGACTTCGTACACTGAGGCGGCTGGCCAGAAAGTGATGGATAAGGAAGAAATTACGGTCACTGTGGTTTTAGGGCGTGGCGAGGTAGGGCAGCAGGTGTTAACCTGCGACTTTTCCTATGACTATGTGCGCATTAATGCAGAGTACCGAACTTAAGGTTTTTAATGCACTTCACGCGGCACCGTTAGAAAGCCGCAACGGCGGTCGCACGAAGTATCATTAGCTCTCTTTATTTATCTATAGCACAAGCATAGACTCCTGGAGCGTTTCTTAAGTACCCTTTGTAGTCCATGCCATAGCCATATATATAGTGATCGGCAACGGATAAACCAATAAAGTCAGCCTGTACTGGTTTAGTGG
>DAOVWV010000348.1 GCA_030636485.1 Methyloprofundus sp. | reverse complement strand
GAGAAAACCTTTAAAGTGAAATGTTCTACCGCTTTATTCGATAAAGCGTATATAGGAACCGGGGGATCAAGAAAAAAAGCTGAGCAACATGCGGCAGAATTAATGTTAGAACAAATAGCTAGGGAATCTAAATGAATTGTGGATATGTAGCCTTTATTGGTCAGCCTAATGTAGGTAAATCAACGCTGATGAATCATTTACTGGGTCAAAAAGTCAGTATTACATCACGTAAACCTCAAACAACGCGACATCAAATTTTGGGTATCAATACCAATAAAAAAGGTCAGGCTATTTATATGGATACCCCGGGTATGCATGAAAGTAATAAAAAAGCCTTTAACCGTTATTTAAATAAAACGGCTGACACGACTTTAGCCGGGGTGGATCTAGTTGTCTGGTTAATTGATGGTTTAGCCTGGCAAGATTATGATGATGTCATTTTTGAAAAACTAAAAAAAGCGAATATACCAGTTATTTTAGCGGTCAATAAAATTGACAGGGTTAAAAACAAGGAAGCTATTTTTGCTTTTTTTAAAGGCGCACAAGAACGCTTTCCCTTTAAAGAAATCGTGCCTATTTCCGCATTAAAACAGACTAATCTGGATTTATTGGATAACCTGATCATGGACTTATTGCCTGAAGGCAATATGATTTATCCTGAAGATCAAATCACTGACCGCCCTGAGCGTTTTTTAGTGGCTGAAATTGTTAGGGAGAAATTAACCCGTCGTTTGGGTGATGAGCTGCCGTATGCATTGACCGTTGAAATTGAAAGGTATGAAGAGCAGCCCAAGATTACTAAAATATATGCATTGATCTGGGTAGAGCGTGAAACACAAAAGAATATTGTGATTGGTAAGCAGGGAGAATTGCTTAAAAGCATTGGTATGGAAGCCAGGAAAGATATTGAAAATTTAATTGGCTCCAAGGTTTATTTACAGCTCTGGGTAAAAGTGAAATCAGGCTGGTCAGATAATGAACGAGCTTTGCAAAGTCTGGGGTTTAAAAGCTAAGCTAGACTCGGGTATTATTGAATATAACTGTAACTTCTCATCATTCATATGCCAGTGGATAATGAGAAGTTACATATAATTGAAACAAGGAATACTCAGGCATGAGCCGAGTCCTACAGGCAGGTTTTTTATTACATTACCAAAGTTATCAGGAAAGCAGTCTGATTGTAGATGTGTTTACCCAGATGGAAGGTCGGCAGTCTATCATTGCCAAAGGTGTTAAACGACAAAAATCTCCCTATTTAGGCTTGCTCAGACCTTTTATCCCCTTAAATATAACTTACTCTGGACGAGGCAGTCTTAAAACCTTAACCCATGTTGAGGCTGGGAATGCTGAATTTATTCTGCCCGGTATCAATACTTACTGTGGATTTTATCTTAATGAGCTAATAAGATACTTTGTACCGGCGGGTGAACCTTATCCAGATACTTTTTTGAACTATTTAAGCTGTTTAGAGCAGCTGAAAAGCAATCACAACATAGAGGCTGGGTTACGCACTTTTGAGGTTCAATTAGTTTTGGCATTAGGTTATGGCCTAGAGCTGGAATTTGATTTTGTGACTCACAGAGCTATTGAGGCTGGGCTGATTTATCGTTATGATATAGAGCGGGGGGCAACAGTCGACACCGAAGGGAAAATTCATGGCTCTACGCTTATCGCAATGCAACAATCACACTATGTTGATCAAGGTCAATTAAATGAGGCCAAGTGGCTAATGCGCCAGGTTATCGATTTTTATTTGCAAGGAAAAGCATTAAAAAGTCGCACCTTAATTTCTAAACTAATGCAAAAAGAATCATGCAACAGCAATTAATTTTACTAGGGGTCAATATTGATCATGTAGCAACCCTAAGACAGGCACGCGGCACACCATACCCCGAGCCTGTTCAGGCAGCGTTCATCGCCGAACAGGCAGGCGCGGATGGAATTACTGCCCATCTACGTGAAGATCGCCGGCATATGCAAGACCGGGATATGTTTTTATTAAAGGAAATGATCCATACGCGGCTTAATTTTGAAATGGCAGTGACTGATGAAATGTTGGGCATTGCCCGTCAGGTACAGCCATTTGCTTGTTGTCTAGTGCCCGAGAAAAGGGAAGAGCTAACTACAGAAGGTGGACTGGATGTTGCTTCCAACCCTGATAAAATGCAGCGTGCCTGCTCGCATCTAGCGGAGTCAGGTATTGAGGTGTCTCTTTTTATAGACCCCGAAGAAAAGCAGATTGATGCCGCTATTAATGCAGGAGCCCCGGTTATAGAATTACATACTGGGCGTTACGCAGATGCAACGGACCTACAGCAGCAGAAAAAAGAACTTGAACGTATACAGCTTGCTGCCCGTTATGCACATAGTGCTGGTTTGCAGGTTAATGCAGGGCATGGACTGAATTTATATAATGTTGAGGATATTTGTAAAATACCCGAAATAGTAGAGCTAAATATTGGCCATGCCATTATTGCTCAGGCTGTTTTCTCTGGTTTAGAAACAGCGGTTGGAGACATGAAACGTACAATGAGAAATGCTAGGATCTGATGAACAAAATTAACTTTTATCAATTGACCACCATTGGTGATAGAGCAGAAAATCAGGATTATATGCTCAATAAAATCACCAAAGATTATGCTTTATTTATTGTGGCTGACGGTTTAGGGGGGCATCAGGGCGGCGAAATGGCGGCGCGATTTTTTTGCCAGAGTTTTGTTAGGCTTGCCGATAAGTTTGGTAGTCTCATTAAACAAGCACCTGAAAGAACGGTGTTAATGTGGTTTAATGCCGCCATCAAATTGATGGCGGAAGAGTTTGAAGGGCATCCTGCCGCAGAGGGTGCCTATACGACTTGTGCTATTCTGATTATAACTGAGAGCAGTACCATTAGTGCGCATTGTGGAGATTCTCGCGTCTATCGAATGAATAAAGATGATATTGAATGGCGGACAAAAGACCATTCGATTCCGCAAAAGTT
>DAOVWV010000060.1 GCA_030636485.1 Methyloprofundus sp. | reverse complement strand
GAATCTAGCTTGTTTCTGCCTACGCAGGAATGATGTTTCTTTTGGCTTTACAGCCCCCTAGATAACTTTGCGTAGCCTGCTACGCAAAGTGACAACAACCTAAGGTGATGGATAAAAAGATGAGTCAGTTATCAATGTTATTCTGTACACATTCCTATGGGCTTCAGGGCTGATTCATTTTCGCCTATCTTTGACCTTATGTGAGCATGTATAATACCCTGTTATTTTGCATGTTGCTGTTTCGGAAGTTAAAAGAGCCTACGCACTCCCTATTCAACTCTCATTATTACCTATAAAAGACTCATGATGGATCAATATATCGAATTCGCCTCTAAACACTGGATGCTGGTTGTCGCTTTTTTAGCGGTCACTTATTTTCTAATTCAGGATATTATCGAATCTAGCCTGCGTAAATATCAGACTATTTCACCGATGCTGACGGTTACCAAATTAAACACAGGTAGCCCAATTATTGTCGATGTGCGTGAGGCTGCTGAATTTAAAAAAGGCCATATTGCTGATGCAATCCATATTCCGGCGGGTAGCCTAGACAGCCAAATCAAAAAAATAGAGCTCTATAAAAAGGATGATGTTATTGTTGTCTGTCATACGGGTATGCGTTCTGCTACGGCCTGTTCTAATTTAATGAAACAAGGCTTTGAAAATGTTTTCTTGATGACTGGCGGTATGCAGTCATGGGAAGAAAACAAGTTACCCGTTGTTTCCAAGAAAAAATAATTCACTTTTCCATTTAACCTTAACATAATACAAAAAAAATCATGGCCGAAGAAAACCAGACACCAGAAAAACAATTTTCAATTCAAAAAATCTACACTAAGGATATCTCTTTTGAATCACCTGCGACCCCAAATGTTTTTACCGAAAAATGGGAGCCAGCGGTCGATTTTAATTTAGGAACCAATGCAACACCACTGCAAGACTCTATGGTTGAAGTGACTCTGACGATCACTGTCACTGTCAAAACGGGCGATACAACCGCCTATTTGGTTGAAGTGACGCAAGCCGGTATCTTTTCGTTGGCTGGCTTTTCCGATCAGGAAATGGCTCCTATGGTCGGTAGTTTTTGCCCTAATATTCTTTTTCCGTATGCGCGTGAAGTGGTTTCGGATTTAGTTGCAAAAGGCGGCTTTCCACAGCTACTGTTGGCACCTGTTAATTTTGATGCATTATATCAGCAGCACCTACAGCAAGCACAGCAGGCACCAAGCTCGGATGCTTTAAACTAAAACTAAAAATGACCAGCAAAATCAGCTTTTTGGGTGCTGGCTCCTGGGGCACTGCTTTAGCCATACAGGCGGCACGAAATGGAAACGAGACCTTGCTTTGGGGGCATCTTCCAGAGCATATTGCTAGCCTGGCTAAAGACCGGGAAAATAAGCGCTATCTTGCCGGGTTTGCTTTCCCGGACTTACTTAAGGTAACGGATGATTTAAAACACGTCACTGAATTTAGTGACATACTGTTAATTTCCGTACCAAGCCATGCCTTTAAAGATACGCTGATCAAGATAAAGCCCTTTGCTAGCAAAGATATAAAAATTGCCTGGGCGAGCAAGGGCTTTAACCCGGAAACAGGTGAGTTATTGCATCAGGCTGTTGCTGATGTTTTTAGCCCACAAACGCCTGCGGCTGTTTTATCAGGCCCTTCTTTTGCGCGCGAGGTAGCGGCGAGCCTACCCACTGCGGTGACTATCGCAGCAACCCAGCAAGCGTTTGCCGAACAGCTTGCACAGCTTATGCACAGTCCTTACTTTCGAACCTATACAAGCAATGACATCGTCAGTGTGCAGGTAGGCGGTGCTGTCAAAAATGTGTTGGCTATTGCAGCCGGTATCGCTGATGGCATAGGCTTTGGGGCAAATACCCGGGCTGCATTGATTACCCGTGGTATTGCAGAAATCATTCGTTTGAATAATGCTTTAGGCGGACAGCAGGAAGCCCTGATGGGGTTGGCAGGTTTAGGCGATTTAATTCTTACCTGTACCGATGACCAGTCACGCAACCGGCGCTTTGGTATTGCTTTGGGGCAGGGCAAAAATAGCGAGCAAGCGATTAATGAGATTGGGCAGGAGGTAGAAGGTATTTCTGCTGCGAAGGAAACGTATCGGCTGGCAAAAAAATACGCCATTGATATGCCTATTACCGAGCAGACCTACCGCGTACTTTATGAAGGCCTTGCACCATTAAGTGCGGTACAAAGCTTGTTGCAGCGTGACCAAAAACCTGAGTAGAGCTAAGAACGCAACGAGTGGGTTAACTGTGTTGGACACCCGTGTCAGGGTGAGTGCAGTCAACAAGAATTAGCGAATGTTTCATGTCCCCTGTTCTTGCAAATAAAATTCCATAATTGTATTGGCGCGAATATTGTTACTGCGCATGCGTTGGGTAATCTGATGCAGAAAATAATATAAAACCTGGTACCCTTTCTCGGGGTTGGAGTCCATGTAGGAAAGCAGTGCGGATCCATCAATAACGGCAATTGCACAGTCAGAAGTAGCTACTGCCGTTGCGCTTCGAGTGTTATTATCAAAAATAGACAGTTCCCCAAAAAATTCATTTGCGGAAAGCCTGGCTATCCCTTTATCTTTCTGTTGTTCCTTTGCAACGGTTATTGATGCAAGAATATCCACCGTTCCACTTATAATAAAAAAGACCTCCATACCCTGTGTGCCTTCTACAACAATTGTTTCACCCTCAGTATATTTTTTTTCTTCCCACGGAACTTTGGCTCTAGTGTCGTTTTCGTTCAGAAAGGATAATATTGAAAAGCTCATAAGCAACCTCTTGATTTTTAATTAAATACTTAAGAAAATTTTGGAAGGGAGTGTCTCTATGTCGTAAGACCCACCCTAATAATCACTAAATATAGTCTAAAAATAGAAAATTTGTTATTGCTAACTCAGATCATGCTAAGGAATGCGGATTAAATAGTGACTAAAATCCATTCTACATGCTTAAGTGTAGTAAAATCAGCACATAATTTTAAAAAGGTTTATCTCATGATTGGAAAAATTAGAAGTTACGATGAAGACACACAAACAGGTGTGATTAAAAGCGATGAGCAGTATTACGAATTCCATATTAATGACTGGAGTGAGCCTCTCCCACCCCTCGCTGACCTTTATGTGCTGTTTGAGGATAATGGCGATACTGCGAATATGGTAACACTGATAGGAAGCTACCCTATTAAGCTGGAAGACCCCGTTAAATCACGCTCAATAGCGATGGCCTTAGCGTTCTTTCCGGTCACTGGCTTGTTTGGGGGGCATCGCTGGTATCTGGGATATTATAAAATAGCCCTATTTCAGATGGTGGTGACTGTAGCGACTGCGGGTGCTGGCATACTATGGCCCATCATTGATGGGATTTTGATTGCGATGAGAAAGCTTGATAAAGATCAGCAGGGACGACCTTTAAAGTAAGGTTTTTATGGCGTAAATAGATATTTATTTTTTGATAACTTTATTTCGATATTCATCATGCTTGCTTCTTTTGCGTTGGCCTTACAATTTTTAACGCGACTGCCTTTAAGTTCTGATATGACTCTTTCAGAGCTTCGTATTGGGCGATCGGTGCTTTTTTACCCACTCGTCGGCTTATTGATTGGGGTTGTTCTGTTGCTAATTAACTATTTGTTGGCAGGACAGCCCGTTGCATTAAGTGCGGCGATTATTCTGGCTGCCTGGGTACTTTTTACCGGTGGCTTGCATTTGGATGGACTGGCTGATTGTAGTGATGCATGGGCAGGCGGGCTGGCAAATAAAGAACGCAGCCTGGCAATTATGAAAGATCCCGCTGCCGGGCCGATTGCCGTCGTTATTTTGATACTGTTATTGTTGTTAAAGTGGACAGCACTACAGAGTTTGCTGCTGCAACAGAATGCATTACTGCCACTTTTGCTGGCTCCTTTTTTGGGGCGTTTGAGCATATTGCTGCTTATGCTAAGCACCCCTTATATAAGAGAGGGTGGCCTTGGTAGTGCAATGCAGCAATACCTCCCTAAACGCGCTGCCAAACTCATTGTCTGTGCTTCTCTGCTAGTGGTCTCATTCATGAGCCTGTATGCACTGTTGTCTGTTTTGATGCTTATTGCATGCATCAGGTATCTGGCTCTACAGCGCTTGCAGGGGGTGACAGGTGATGTTTATGGTGCTAGCGTTGAAATGGTTGAAGCAATGGTTTTAATAAGTCTGGCTCTTAATAATGGATAAGCATAAATTTACTGATCAGGAAATATCCGCCGTTTATCGTGCAATTGCTGAGCGCCGGGATATGCGTCATTTTATTGATAAACCCATTCCCGCTACGACACTGAGAAAATTACTGCAAGCTGCACACCAGGCCGGTAGTGTTGGCTTAATGCAGCCCTGGCGGTTTATCAGGATAACGAATTTAACATTACGCCGCGCCATCCATCAATTGGTCGAAGAAGAGCGTCAGCTTACTGCAAAAGCATTGGCTGAACGTCAGGATGACTTTATGAAGCTTAAGGTTGAAGGTATATTGGAATGTGCCGAGTTATTAGTCGTGGCACTGCCTGATCAGCGTGAACAGCATATTTTTGGTCGGCGGACTTTACCTGAAATGGATATCGCCTCAACGGCCTGTGCAATACAAAATATGTGGTTAGCAGCGCGGGCTGAAGGTTTGGGAATGGGCTGGGTCTCTTTATTCGAGCCCGAAAAATTATCAGCTTTGTTGAAAATGCCAGCAGGTAGTCAGCCAATTGCTATTTTATGTCTGGGGCATGTAGAAGAATTCTATTCCAGGCCTATGCTGGAATTGGAGAACTGGGCTGAAGCGCGTGATTTGGACGAGTTTGTGAGCGAGAATTATTGGTCAGTCCCTTGCAGCACTATAGGCTCTTAAATGACTGGCAGTGCGAGCGCTCCCTCAATATTATCTTGATGGAGCACTGCTTAAGGTTTTGTTGGGTTTTTACCCTGAATGCGCTATCTTTTGAAAAACAGATAAACAAAAGTACATTTTAAGGTCATTTCGCCTCCTTCTAGCTTAACCACCTTGCAGCTTTCCATTTTTGAACGGCCTGGCGTTTTTTGTTTTTTAATCACACCGTCTTCAACCGCATATTTCAGGTCAATAACCAGGTTTTTTGTACGTCCGTAGCGGTCATTGGAGACGGTATGCAATACCCCCTTTTTTTTGAATTCCCAGGTAGCAAAAAGCTCCACTTTTTCCTTATGCAGAGCGATGGCTTCTGCATATAAATTCCATTTTCCCAAAACTTCTGAGTCATCTTCCAATTTTACTTCTGCATTTACGGCCACAGAAAATAAAAGTGTTAATCCAAGCATAAAAATTTGTGTTAGTTTTATCATAAACCTTTCCTCATATCGTTATTATTGTTCAGTCCAGCCGGTGAATTGTATCATGCTACGAGTATCAATAAATGACATTGTTTTAATGCTTTTTATTGATGCATTTCAAACTGCCTATGTTGTAACAATAGGTTTTTGAATTGTTCTGGGTCTTTTTCCTGTGTTATTTCGCCATCCCTAGGATAAAGTTTGTGTTCTAAGCGTGATAGCCAGAAACGTAAACAGGCGCGGCGTAGTAATATTGGAAGAAATTTTTCCTCCTGCTGCGAAATATTGCGAACGTGTTTATAGCCCAACATAAAAGCATCTTGCAGTTTGCGTTCAAACACGCCATGTTGATTGACACACCAGTCATTCAATGTAATCGCGATGTCTAGCAAATAGCAATCAAAACAGGCCGCATAAAAATCTAAGAGCCCTGTTAAGCGATTGCCGACAAACAAAACATTGTCCTTAAACAAATCGGCATGAATGATGCCATGTGTTAAATGCTGTGTTGGGTATTTAAGCTGATAATTCAGTTCATCCTCTAAAAGGGTGGTATCTGCTGCTGATAGCTGAGGGGTAACTTGTTGTGCCGTTTTTTGTATCCAGTCAAGACTGCGAGGGTTTTCTTTATTAAAATCCAGACTAGGGGAGCTTAAGTGAAATTTTGCCAAGGCACTGGCGACTGACTGGCATTGGTGAGCTGTTGCCTGTATAACGGATATTCCAGGTAAGCATTTAAAAATAGCCGCCGGTTTATTTTCCAGGGTTTTAAAATATCTGTGCTGGTGATCAGCACGAGGGCTAGGGTAGTGGTTTTCGTGCTGACCTAGCTGGCGCAATAAGTTCAGATAAGGGCTTAGCTCATCCGCTGTAAAGTGTTCATATACGGTTAATATGAAATCACCTTGCACTGTTTTTAGCAGGTAATTGCTGTTCTCAATGCCGGCAGCAATGCCTGTATAGGAAATCAGAGGGTTAAGAGTGTAGGCACTGATAAACGACTCGATTTGAATATGGCTGAGAGAAGTATAAACAGACACTGCTACCAGCTAAAAATAGTCCATTGATTAATTTTTATTAAGTCATCCAGATCACTTTCAGTGACTTCTTCCATTTCACCATCACCATCAGGGTCAATATAATAATAGGCAGGCCCAATATCGGGAATAACCTTTATTTTATAAATTTTACCATTCATGCGGTATTCGTGAACTGTTCTTTCCCCCCGGCGAGTAATGGTAATATCTGCATCCATAGGCTCACCATCTTCAACCGGTAGTGGCATGTCAGGTACTTCAGGAACAGCTGAACTGGCGGGCAGCTCTTCCTCGGCAAAAATGGCAGAGGAAAACATCACTAAACAAAAGAAAAGGTAACGAAACATAAAATGCTATCCCTATAACAAAGCAGGCTAGCAACTTAATAGGAGACATTTACGCTACTTGCGCAACAGTAATGCGCTTGTTCCTTCTTAAGTTAGTAGTCAAAAGAATGGATATTATACTTCAGCTGATCAGGGATGCAGAATTTATCTAATACTTCAATTTAAAAATACGGGCTCTTTTATGGCGTAAAGAGTGTTCAGCGGATGCTTTTCGGTTTATAAGGGGAAATGATTAATTGATGAGAAATCATTCTATGCTATCCAGCACAACTGTGGTTTTTGTTGTCCCCCGCTTGCTGTATAATGCTTCGATAATTTATATAATGAAGGTAATCTGTTTTGTTGGGTAAATCGGGTTGATGGATAAGCTTTTTTAGCGCTAACTAAATAAATCAATATGACAAAAAATAACTGGAAAGTTCAATCTTCTGAGGTTTTAAACGCATCGCCTGTTATGCCGGTGGTGGTTATTCAGAATGCTTTGGATGCAGTGCCTTTGGCAAGAGCATTGCTGGCGGGTGGTATTAAGGTGCTGGAAATTACTTTATGTACCGCAGCTGCAATGGATGCTATTAAGGCGATTAGTAAGGAAGCTGACGGTGTCTATGTCGGTGCCGGGATGATTACCACGCCTGAACAATTACAGACTGTTGCAGACGCTGGCGCGGTATTTGCGATTAGCCCAGGGCTTAGCCCTAAGCTTTTAGCCGCAGCGAACCAAAGTGAGATTGCACTCATTCCGGGTGTTGCATCAGTTTCTGAGCTGATGCTGGGCATGGAGTATGGGCTGGATCATTTTAAATTCTTTCCGGCAGAAGCAGCCGGTGGTATACCGATGCTAAAAGGGATTGCAGAGTCTATGCCGCAAATTACTTTTTGCCCTGCTGGTGGAATCTCGCCCAGCAACTATAATGATTATCTGGCGCTTGAGAATGTAGCGTGTGTGGGCGGCTCCTGGTTAGTGCCTACAGAGGCAGTAAAAAATAAAGACTGGGATAAGGTGACGGCGCTGGCTAAAGAGGCGGTTGCCAATGCCACAGGTGAAACTTTCCTGGGTGATAGCGATGAGCAAGAGATAGCGGCATCATCAGAAGAGCTTAAGAAGTCCATTGAAAATGGGGCTTACAGTCAGCTTGGTCTTGGTAATATCTCTCCTAAACGCGCGGCAATTTTTGCGGCACTCCTTG
>DAOVWV010000153.1 GCA_030636485.1 Methyloprofundus sp. | reverse complement strand
GCGCGATGTTTTTCATTTGACGAACCGCTTTACTCGAAAATTATTAAGCCATACCATGGGTGTCTTTTTAAATATGATATTGGGGCGTGAAGCTTTGCAGTTTGAAAGCTTGGTCGAAATTTAAAAAGTCGAACATGGCGTAATATATACAATTTTATATAGTGTCATTGTCAAATATTTCTTTATCATTATGCAAAAAACCAATAAGCAATAAAAATAGCGGCAATAATCCCCGCAAAATCGGCGATTAACCCACAGGCCAAAGCATGACGAATGTTTTTAATGCCCACCGAACCAAAGTAAACAGCTAACACATAAAAGGTCGTTTCAGTGCTGCCCTGAACAATCGCAGATAAACGCCCGGCAAAGGAATCTGCGCCATAGTTTTGCATGGTATCCACCATCATGGCACGTGCGCCGCTACCACTAAAAGGCTTCATTAATGCAGTGGGCATGGCATCAATAAAACGCGGATCCAGATTAGCTAACAGGATGCCTTGACGTAGTGCATTCATTATTAGATCCAGCGCACCACTGGCGCGGAAAACACCGATAGCAACCAGCATGGCAACTAAGTAGGGAATAATGACCACTGCCGTTTGAAACCCCTCTTTAGCACCTTCAATAAAAGCCTGGTAGGCATCTATTTTTTGATAGGCGGCACTGCTAATAAACACAATAATCAGGGTAAATAAGATCAGATTACTGACCAGTGCTGATTGAAACAACATTTCAGCCTGATTCAATTGAGAAAAATAATAAATAGTACCCGCAACAAGGCTGGTAAATCCACCTAAATACGCAACAATGGTTTTATCCAATAAATTGATTTTTTGTACCCAGGCAACGGCTAGTAGTCCACACAGAGTGGACATATAAGTCGCTAATAAAATTGGAATAAACACATCGGTAGGGTGTGCAGCACCCATCTGGGCGCGGTAAGTAAAGATGGTGATAGGGAAGAGCGTAACCGCAGAGGTATTGATCACTAAAAAAAGAATTTGAGCATTGCTGGCCGACTCTTTATCAGGGTTTAAAGTCTGCAATTCTTGCATGGCTTTAATCCCTAGGGGAGTGGCCGCATTATCCAGCCCTAATGCATTGGCGGAGATATTCATCACCATCGCACCGAGAGCAGGGTGGTGAGCAGGAATTTCAGGCATTAATTTACTAAATAGGGGAGTCAAGCCGCGTGTTAGTAAATTGATAAAACCACTGCGTTCGCCTATGCGCATAATACCCAGCCATAATGCGAGTACCCCGGTTAGGCCTAAAGAAATTTCAAACGCGGTTTTGGACATGGCAAATAAAGCCGCCATCATTTCGGTAAAAATACTGTGTTCGCCTAGGTAAATAAGCTTGAATAGCGCGGTGATAAAGGCACTGATAAAAAAGAATATCCAGATAATATTAAGCATGTTGAGGTTTATTGCCAAAATTCATATTGAAGAGAGTAATGCAGTGATGCAGAGCACGGGAACAAGAAACGAGCGACTGCATCAAAATATGACAGGGTGATGAAAAAAAACCTTTAGTTTGTTTCTTATTAGGAAACAAACTAACAATAATTTAGCATATTGTTGGATTTTTATCTTGCTGTATAGTATGCATCAAATACTTAATAACACTTCTTAAGCGAGTAACGTAAAACATAATGACTGATTTTCAAAGAGATATTCTAGTAGGATTTTTATTTATTGCTGGAATTTTGGGGTTTATTTCAGGTACATTTATTATTTCAGCCGTTGTTTTTGCAACGTCTGCCATGTTGAGCAATATCCAGTTGAGGAGTCGCTTGTAACGTTAGTTAAGTTTTATATTTTTCATGTAGTTTTTTTCCTGTTGGCCCTATAAGCAAAGATTTCACCTCGTTATCTTGTTTATATTTATAACGCTTGTTGCGGTTTCGCTTCAGGCGTTTTTTTTGCCCTTTCGATAGTCAAAAGCGGTTCTTGCGTTCTCTAAGTTCAGTAAAAATAGCCAGCTCAGGTGCATTTTGCATTGCCAGCGTTTGTTTAATTTCAATAATATCCGTACGTAAAAACTGGTTGCTAGCAAGTTCCTGCGCTAAGGTACTTGGAACGGTCGATTGATGATCAGACCTTAATTTTTTGATACGTTCGATCATTTTTAGTAACGCTGGGTTATTAGGCTCTACAGAGTATGCAAACTGTGCGTTGGCAGCAGTATACTCATGGGCGCAATAGATTTTTGTGTTGAGTGGCAGGGCGGCAAACTTTTTTAAGGATTGCTGCATTTGTTGAGCCGTTCCTTCAAATAAACGTCCGCAGCCTAAGGAAAAAAGTGTATCACCACAAAAAAGAGCTTCTGTATCGGCAATATAAAAAGCAATATGCCCCGTGGTGTGTCCAGCGCAGCTAATGACTTGAATGCGATGCGCTCCAAGTGTTAGTGTATCGCCCTCGGATAATTTTATATCAATCCCGGGGATGCGCTTTTGATCGGCTGCATAGCCCACAATTTTACAAGCCGTATGCTCTTTTAAGAATAGGTTTCCGCCTACGTGATCGGCATGGTGGTGGGTATTAAGAATATATTTTAATGACCAGTTATTCTGTTTTAATGCCTTTAATACGGGGTCTGCGACTGCCGGGTCTACAACTGCCGTATCTCCAGACTCAGGGTCGTGGATAAGGTAAATGTAGTTATCATTAAGAACGGGAAGCTGTTGAATAGCTAACATGAATATAACTCAAAGTAGGAAGTCAACGCTATTTTGCTCTCTTTAATTAAGTATTAATCAAAGAGTCGCCAGGAAAGCGTATTTATCCTGTATAAGATATTTAGGAATTCTAATTTTTTCCTATTGATCATGAGCTGTCTATTTATAGTCTTCAGCTATTTTACTTAATTGTTCATCCATAGTAATCACAGGTTTCCAGTCCAGTAAATCTCTTGCCTTGGAGCTATCAATCTGTAAAGAGGCAAATAAACGACTGTTAATGGCCTGTTTACCCATTAATTTTGCTATAAAGGCCATCCAGCAGGTTGGAACGGGGAGTAGTCGTGCTTTTTTATGTAATGCCCGGGAAATTTTTTGTAATAACTCTGTGGTTGAAACATCTTCAGCATCAGCCAGCAGAAATATTTCATTGCCTGCATTGGGGTGATCGATACAGTGAATAATAAAACTGACCAGATTATCCAAAGCAATGAGGGAGCGTTGGTTATTAACGGCGCCTAATGGTAAAGGAACCCCTTTATTAAGCCATTTTATCAGGCTTGCAAAATTTGCCTTTACCCCAGGCCCATAAACCAGAGGAGGGCGGATAATAACCACGTCCATTTCCGTGCTTTGCGCCAATGACAGTAAACCATGTTCTGCTTCGTATTTGGATAGCGCGTAAGGATCAGTAGGTGGTGCGTTAATTTCAGCCTGAAATACCTCGCCAGGCGCAGTTATTTCGCCATTCACTTTAATTGAACTGATAAAGATAAAGCGTTTTACTCCCGCCTCAACAGCCTGTCTGGCAAGGTTCAAAGTCGCCGTGGTATTGATCTTACGGAATTCTGTGAGAGGGTCGCTAGCTGTTTCATTCATGATATGGGCGCGAGCGGCAAGATGAATGATGACATCTACACCCTGAAATACAGAGAGGTTTTCAGCCAGTGCAGATAAATCGCCTATGCTGTGTTGCTGGACTGCTTCGGGGAGAGTAGGGGAGGTTTTGCGTACTGCTGCATTGACATCAAAGCCCTGTTTAAGCAGTTCCATAACCACTGCCTGACCAATAAAGCCGGTTGCCCCTGTCACTAAAATTTTTTTCATGCCTAATACAATCCTACTAAAGCAATAAAAAACAGTATACACTGATCACGAAAACGTCGTCTTAATTGAGCGGCGTTTTTTAAAATAGTTAACCTGGAATTTAGATTAAGGCTATGGTCTGCTATTAAGTCAGAGATAGTGATCACTTGCTGTTTACACCAGCCTTTGCGTAACAGGCCAAGTCTTTTCTGGTTGGCTTGCCAGCCCTTGTTGATTCCCACCTGATTTTCACTATGCTGGCGATACAGTAATTTATACTCTGGATCAATAAACCAATGCAAGCCATGACTTCTAAAAAAGGCATAGATAAACCAGTCATGTAAACCTACCTGCTTGGCTTGTGACCACTTCGAGATGATTAACTGTTTAAATGACAGCATTGCTTCTGTGCGTAATACATAGGTGCAGCCAGGCCCGGCTGCTTCAAATAAATAGTCATATTTACGTTGCGGCAAGGCTTTATTGATCAAATGCTGCCGGCCGTCCTCCCAGAAAGCCATAACATTACCTGAATACGCATCATAGTTTCCATCGGCAAGCTTATTGCCAGCGGTTAAAAGCTTGTCTTCTAGCCATATATCATCATGGTCTGATAAGGCGACAAAATCATAAGTCGAAAAATCGACCTCTTTGATTAAACGATAAAAGTTAGCCGCCGCACCGCCGAATTTTTGTCCATAAGATAATACGCTGATTTGCGGATGTTTGTCGGCAAAGTCACAGCACCATTGATAACTATTATCAGTGGATAAATCAACACTGATAAAAATATGCAACTTAACCCCTTGTTGCTGCAAAATGCTGTGTAACTGTTCTTCAATAAACTCACGGCCATTATAAACGGTGAGTAATACGGCGATGTTTGGGGGATTAGTCATAATCTAAAGCTCCCAGATTATCGATAAAGCACTTAAAACTGGGATCTTTTGTAGCAACGTTATCAATGTTTTTTCGTTTAAGAAATACACCGCTTAATTTATCGTAACAATGATAGGTTTTTTCTATTTTTTTAAAATTCGCTAATTTTTTCTGGGTACAAAGGTGTTCTAGTGCTCTATAACAGCCTGTGATTTTAGGTTTTTTCAATGATTTTGTATTGTAATGTGCATATAGCCAGCATTCTAAGGAGTGTACGGAAATAGCAAAGATTAATTTATCTGCCCGTTCATCATAGAAATTTTGCTCTCCTGAATTGATCTCAACAATTAAGCGAGTTTTAATATTATCAATTAATTTTTCAGCTGTTAAAGGCTGGTTATTGTTGTCTTGATGATTAATGCCAAAGTTTATATGTTCAGAGTCATCAGTATCAATTTGTAATATGACATAGTCAGTATTGAGAACATCCTCTCTAAAGAGACTTGATCTTAAG
>DAOVWV010000085.1 GCA_030636485.1 Methyloprofundus sp. | reverse complement strand
TAAAAACCGAACTGGAAAAAAACCTGCTTGGCGATGTGTCTGTTGTAGCGGACACTATTAATAAGCCTGCCCAGGCAACTGCCATAAACTGGTTAGTAATGGGAGGGACTGCTTGTTTATTTGTGATTGCCAGTATCCTGACTTATCAGGCTTTAGGTGCCAGTGAACAGTATGAGCAATATTTAGCGATTGCTGATGAGCCCGTTCCGGTACAGCATAATACTGATAAAGCAGCACCTGATTTTGCCACGGCAATAGCCGCACTTAAAGCAAAGTTAGCCAAAGAGCCAGAAAATATAGAGAGTTGGTTTCTGCTGGCCAATAGCTATATGGCAATGGGAGACTACCCACAGGCAGCGGCTGTTTATAAACAGATGGCAGCGACTATCGGTGTAGAAAATCCCGGCTATGCTTCTGTAAAAGCGGCTTATGCACAGACTTTGTTTCAGATAGCGGGTGAGAAAATGACTGTAGAGGCACAGCAGGCATTGAGTGAGGCTTTAAGTATTGATCCAGAAGAGCCAACCGCGTTAATTTTACAAGGTTTGCAGGATTATCAAAATGAGCGTTATACGCAAGCCATTGCTGCCTGGGAAAAGGCAAAAATTAAAGGTGGAAAAGCGCAGATTCAGCGGTTTATAGAACCTGCAATTATTGAAGCACGTCGTAAAATGGGTGACTCAGCCCCTGTTGCAGAAAAACCGCAAGTACAAACGGCGGCTGCAAGTGGTGCAAGTATTACGGTGAAACTGGATATTAGTCCTGCTTTTAAGGCTCGATTAAATCCTGAAGAGCGTATTTTTGTGTTTGCCAAAGCGAAGATGCCGATGCCGTTAGCAGCCGAGCGATTGCAGGTTAAAGACTTGCCAGTTACGCTGGTTCTGGACGACACCAAAGCCGCGATGCCGACTGCAAAACTTTCCTCGGCTGAGTTTGTTGATATTACCGCACGGGTTGCTTTATCTGGCAGCCCTAGGGCGGCGAAAGGTGATATGTATGCAACCGCTAAACATGTGGCGGTACAGCAAGGTGTGGAAATCAGTTTATTGATTGATACGCTTGTAGAGTAAACTAGCTGGGCGGGATATTGATCCCACCTGTCACGTTTATAAGTATTGATATAATGGAATGCTATTGGCTCTTATTGAATGCCAAATGATAGAGACGGGGTGAATGCCCCGTCTTGCAACGGTTTTATCAAGATAATAAAATCATAGCTTGGATGAGCAAAGCGAAATCCGACAAGATATAGCTGAAATGGTATTGTGTGGTTTTTGGTATCAGTGCTGTGATGACGGAATGCGCTACCGCTTTTCCATCCTACTTGTTACATTACCTCGTAAGGTGGTACCAAGCCCTTTTTTCTGGAGAGAGCTTACCCGAGACTAAAAAACTGCACCCCCCCAAAGTTGTCTAAGTATGATTTCTTTTTGTTTTATGTCTAGCGCGTGATATGCTGGGCTTTTTCTGTAAGATTTTCATTTGTATTAAAAATCAGTAGACTTAAATTATGATGAAAGTAATCTCTAAATTTTACTCTTTCTCCATTTTGTTTTTAATCATTTCCACAGTAGCGGCAAGCCCCTCGAAACAAAGTACTGACACCATAAGGTACAACGAAACTCTCTTACATCCTAGCGCTCAGCCTCAAAGGAAAGTACAGGCGAGAAATATCGAAAATTCAGAAGTTGAACCCATACAGCGACAGATCTTTACGGCTAGTGAGCGAGAAGTTTCTAAATATAAATTAAAGAAGCAAACCGTCTTAAAATTATTTTCTTTAAAAACCGAACAGTATTTTG
The DNA here is from genome assembly GCA_030636485.1 of Methyloprofundus sp. Classification (GTDB taxonomy): domain Bacteria; phylum Pseudomonadota; class Gammaproteobacteria; order Methylococcales; family Methylomonadaceae; genus Methyloprofundus. The sequence continues at coordinate 5,165 of DAOVWV010000085.1, read as the reverse complement.
AACTAGATGAGCAAGTAGAGACCTATGGTGCGCCCAGTGAAATTGTTCTGGTTGCACAAAATACACTCTATGGTTATGACAAACTACTATTTTATTCATTTAATATGGGTGAACTGGCCAACAGGGTCGATGAAGAAACCACGGCAATGTATTTTATTTTTATGCACGAGCCAGTGCTTTTTTTCTTACAAGACGAAGATAAAGAATTCATTGTCAATGAGCTGATACAAGAAGAACAGTTTGAAACATTATCGGCTTTATACGCAGTTAACTTAGATAAAACAGACTATAAAAAACACCTGATTTCACTGCTTGCTGAGCAAGCTTTATCACTGATTGATAATGATAAAAAAGAACAGGCTGTTATCCGTTTTGTATCCGATGTAGAAGCCATTAAGCAAGGTGTTCAAACCAGGCAAGAAAAATCAAAAGAGGTAAAGGGCGATTTCTTTGATATATACAATAGCACATATGGAAGCAAAATATCCGTAGGTGTTAGCCAACTAACCGATGATATCGGCAGTGCTTATAATTTCAATTTTTATTCCACCTCTAGTCTTTGGTATGCCGTAGCCCCAAGGACTGATTATAGCAATAAGGACTGGATAGTCTCTTTATTAGACCCCAATCTGATTACACCTAAAGCTGGGCTGTTAGATATAAATGCTATATTGACCAGTGCGAGTGATGTTAATTATGACAGTGCTTTGGGTGCTATAAAAACACCCATGCCTATCGCTAATTTTGATGAGGCATTAAAAACCATTGGTACAGAACAAAGCTACGTACTCTACCGTAGTAAAGAAGGTGTTATCGCAGATGCGCCTTTTATCATGAATACCTTGTGTGTTGTTGAAACAATCGCACAAATGTCTTCTGGCTTAAAAATGAGCGGAAAAACCTTTAAATGGCTAAATAAAGCGCATGAAAAAATAGATGGTTTAATTGATTCCGCTAAATCTTTTTTACACAAATATCAGCCATTTATTGTTTTATTAGAAGCATTCTTTGAAATTTCAAAAGAAATAGCGGTTTTAACAGGAGCCGATGTGACTACCGTAGACCAGCGCTGGGGACAAGCTGAACAACTTGTCGGATTATTTAAAACAACGATAGGTAGTTTGGATCTGGATATAACGGAGACAGAAAGAAAAACCGTCAAAGATGCCTTTGTCAGCTCCTTAAATGATAATACAGTCGCTGATATGACCAACTTGCTTATTGATTTTACAAAAGTTAGCTTTAGTGATAACAAAGATACGACCACCTTAAAAAATCTGTATGCTAAAGCAAGATACCTAGTTAAATACTTTATGTATTACCGCTATGCACTGACGGTATTAGAATATTATGATGATGAGCAGTATAGGCAATTATTAACTGACTCTGGTAATTCGAAGTTAGGGAAAAAGGAAATGGCAAGGTTAGTGGCTAAATCCAAAATTACGTATGAGACACTTACTAACATTGAAAAATACAACCTAAAAGTCTTTAATAAATTAAAAATTAAGGTATTAAGCCAGTCTTTATTAAAAACAAATTTGTATAAAAAATTATTTTCAGTTGATAACTTCACCTTTTTAAAGGATTTAAACAAAGTACATCACGCTGCTTTTTCTTATGTTAATAATTTAAGTCAGTCCTTATCCACGGAAAGTGTTGCCGTATTAATTAGTAACATCATGGCTCAAGTAGCACTTGACGCTAAAACCAGTGCTACTCAGTATGTTTCAGAAATCATTAAAAATGTGGCTGTCGCAGCAACACCAGCAGGATGGCTAAAATTGGCAAAAGGCTCAAATACCTTAGCGCCTATATTATGGAACACACTGGTTGACCCCACAGCCGTTGAATTTAAAATTAAAAGACAGAGTGACACCTCTTTTTTAGCATGGCACGATGTACCTAACGTTTTTGCACCGATTCAATATATTGAATTTAAAGATTACAATGGCAACTCAACATCTGAGTCTCTTTTGAATATGGATTCACCAAAACCACTAGGCTCTCAATATATGATTGATGCCAATGGCGCCGCTAGTTTTCTCGTTATGCGTGGTGCAACATTTGATGTAGAAAATATTGTTGCAATTACAGATAACCAGCTAGCAGAAGGCTATTTTGACATTAACCAAGATAAAGATGTAGTTTTTTCAGACTGGCATGTGCATCGATATGATGATTTAAATTTTGGCCAGGCTAATATTAATTTTTCCCGGGATATTTCCACAGCTTACATTAACTCAATCACTGGCGTGGCCAATTATTTTCTGCTTGAATCAAGTGGAGATGATTATAACTGCATTGATAATACATTTTGTTTTGATGACTCAATACATTACAGCTCAGGTAATGGTAAACCATTGATAGATGATTTCTTAAGCGCTAAAGGAAAAACGGCATTAGATTATTTTAATTTTACCAAAATATTTGAAGAAAATGGACATGAGGGTGTTGTCACCCATGCGACCCCAGGTATTTACACTGACTCTACAAAATACTGGATAGGTAACAAAACAAAACCAGCTATTGAATACATGGCTAAATTTAATGTGTTTGTCGCCACTGACTATGATGCCAAAACAGAAACAGTTAAATCTCACCTAGATGTATTAACAGAACAATCAAAACTGGAAGTGGTACGTAGTTCTGATAATTCCATAAAGGATATTTTCTTACATATTAAACTCAAACGAGAAGATAGCTGGAATTATTATAATAAGTGGAGTACAGATAAAAATGGCACCCGTTTTTATGCTGTTTTCTATGATAAAAATACAGGTGGCTGGTCTGATGAAGCTGTAGAAGTCATTTTAGGTGCTGATAGCGCCGCAATATTAAGGCTTTCTGATATCAATATCATCAATAATAGATTATTAAATAACAGTTCAGATACATCTGAATTACTACAAGGAATTAAGCTTTATGTAGTCGATAGTCTTGTAAAAAGTTATTTTGATTATTCCAATACAATTACCAGTTTTTATAGCTTTTTAGACGTTCGGGATACCCGACAAATTAATAGTGTGTTTTCAAGACCCTTTATGCCGCTATGGGTTCGTGATTTGCCGACAGAAAATACGGTGGAGCTAAGTACTGATGATATTGTTGTGGAGGGTGAAAATTATACAAATGAAGAAAAACTGGCCTTTTCACTTTTTAAAGAAAACTATCTTAGCCAGATTGGTAATGATGCTTCAAGCCAGATTGGGGAAATCACCTGGGGCTATTTGAGTGGTGAACACTCAGGAATTGATTTTAGGGCACCTGTGGGGGCAGTTCTTTACTCGCCTATTGATGGTGCAGTGGTTAGGAGTGATATAGAAAATGGAATATTGACAATTCAATCAACTGGATTTAATACTAATTTTAATTTAATCTTTTTGCATCTTTCTGAAATCGAGGGAGGCCTGATACTAAACTCTGTCGTCAGCAAAGGTGACCTAATCGGCAAAACAGGGGAAACTTTATATAATAATTATCCGATTACCGGCCCTCATTTACATGTTGAAACCAGAGAAGATCTTACTGGGCGTATTGGACCAAGTGTTCCTGGGGAGCTCTCACATAACTATAACCCTGTCGAAGCCGTACTGGATACTATTCCTGCGAAGGCTGATGGTGTTTGTGGTAATAGCCATGGAAATACTTTTTCTAGAGCCCCCGCAATTAATCTTTGTGCTTCTGGAGTAGTGAGTGAAGTAATTGAGAGTGACTCCTGGGGTTGGAGTTGTTTAGGCGTTACGGGCGGTAATGATGCCAGTTGTTCGGCCACAAAAGTGGCAATATCCGATACTATCAATATAGTAAACACCTATCAAGACTATTATGTAGAGCCAACCCAAGCTGAGGCGGGCTATTGGGTAAGAAGCCATGATTGGGCTGGTGATATTAGTGATGATACCGAGATTAATAATGGTACGGTTAATGTCATAGGTGGTTCATCTGTTATTGGTAGTTTGGTTTTAAGAGGAGGGACTTTAGACCTTCATGGTGAGATTTTGCATGTGACGGGACATTTGATTCACACGGGCGGTACGCTTAAAGTCAATGGTGGCACACTGATTGTAGAAGGGGATTATCTGATTCAACGGCCAGCAACAGAATCAGCAAGTGCCAGTTATAGCAGTGGTTATTTACGGATGGTTAATAGCGCGGATAAGGTATTGGTCAAAGGCAATTTTGTGATGGATTCTTCTCGGAATCATAACGGTCAGCTAACGACCGGTGAGCTTGAAATACAAGGGGATTTCAGCCAGTTACGGAGTTATACCAGCAGCTCAAATTCATTATTAAATTTTTACACCTCAGGCACGCATAAAGTGACCTTGTCAGGCAATGGCGCACAAAGTGTCTTATTTACGAATCCCCACCGTAGTTATTCGCATTTTAATGTTTTGAATATTACAAATATAGCCAGTGGCGGCGTAAATTTTAAGAGCAGTTCATCGGTAACTCAGTATTTTCAAATGCTGGAAAACTCAATAGTCACCGGTATGTCATGGGTTAATTCAACGTGGATATTACCCGCTAATGCCAGCTCTACTGGAGGTATGGTGTTAGGAGGGGGCAGTACGTTAGATTTAAACGGCAAAACACTCACGATTAAAGGCGACCTGATTCACACGGGCGGTACGCTTAAAGTCAATGGTGGTACGCTGGTTGTAGAAGGTGATTACCTGATTCAACGGCCTGCGACAGAATCAACAGAAGCCAGTTATAGCGGTGGTATTTTACATATGACCAATAGTGCAGACAAGGTGTTAGTCAAAGGCAATTTTGTGATGGATTCTTCTCAGAATCATAACGGTCATCTAATCGCCGGTGACCTTGAAATACAAGGAAATTTCAGTCAGCTACGGAGTTATACCAGCAGCTCAAATTCATTATTAAATTTTTACACCTCAGGCACGCATAAAGTGACTCTGTCAGGCAGTGGCGCACAAAGTGTCTTATTTACGAATCCCCACCGTAGTTATGCGCATTTTAATGTTCTGGATATCGCCAATACAGGAAGTTCAGGCGTAAATTTTACGACGGCCTCGGCAGTCACTCAGTACATTTTTATTAACCCAGATTCCATTGTGACAGGTATGGCATTAGTTTATTCAAGTTGGACGCTGCCTAGTGATGCAAGTATTGCTGTAGATATGGTTCTGGGTACT
>DAOVWV010000385.1 GCA_030636485.1 Methyloprofundus sp. | reverse complement strand
GCATAGGGCGAATATTCCCCATACCGCCAGCAATCATGATCGGTTTATGATAACCGCGTAACTGCTCCCCTGCACTGCCCTCCACAGCCTGTTCAAAGCTACGGAAATAACCGGCAATATTAGGCCGGCCAAATTCATTATTAAATGCCGCTCCCCCTATGGGACCTTCCAGCATAATATCCAGTGCAGAGGCAATACGTTCGGGTTTACCGTAATCGCTTTCCCAGGGCTGCTCAAAGCCTGGTATTTTCAAGTGTGAAACCGTAAAACCGGTCAGTCCGGCTTTAGTCGCCGAGCCTCTCCCGGTGGCTCCTTCATCACGAATTTCTCCGCCTGATCCCGTTGCCGCACCTGAATAAGGTGAAATTGCGGTGGGATGATTATGCGTCTCCACCTTCATTAATAAGTGAGCATCTTCACGGATATACGCATATTCACCGCTATGAGGATCACGGATAAAGACATCCGCATTAGAGCCTACCGCCACTGATGCATTATCACTATAGGCTGATAAAATACCCTCTGGGTTTTTATCAGCGGTATTACGAATCATGCCAAATAAAGATTTTGCTTCATCAGCGCCGTCTATCGTCCAGCTGGCATTAAAAATCTTATGTCGACAATGTTCAGAGTTTGCCTGAGCAAACATCATCAATTCAACATCGCTAGGATTACGTCCTAGGTTAACAAAACTCTCCGTTAAATAATCAATTTCATCACTTGATAATGCCAGACCTAAATCACGATTAGCCTGTACCAAAGCCTCACGTCCCTGCTCCATAATGGCAATACTGCTTAAAGGCTGTGGCTGATGATGAGCAAATAAATCCAGCTGCTCTAGATCGTTGACAACAACCTGCGTCATACGGTCATGCAATAAAGCCTGTATCGCCAGTTGCGTATCATCATCCGGTGTGGCTGTACATATCAGCGTATACTCTATGCCCCGCTCCAGACGTTCAATACTCAGACCACAACGTTGTGCAATTTCTGTGGCTTTACTCGACCAAGGGGAAATCGTTCCCGGGCGAGGTAGCATCCAGTAAGTCAGGTTCCCTTGCAACGCAGTGCTTTCAACGGCAGAACCATAGTCCAATAAACTGTGTAAAATCGTATTGTCTTCTGCATTGAGCTGCTGTTGTGCATCAACAAAATGCATATAACGCGCGGTTATATGGCTGATAGCAGGCTCTAGCGCCTGTAATTCAAGCAGTAATTTTTGAATTTGAAAGTGTGATAACGCGGAAGTTCCAGAGATTTTAAGCATAAAAAAAGGAGGTATATAATTAATCGTATTGAGGATAGGTCAATATTCTATTTCGTGAGAGTTCGTACATTGAACGCTGTGCGTTCCGTGACGCAGAGCGCCACAAACTGCACTCCCACACTAGCGCATGGGAATGAGAAAACAAGAAAAACTACTTAGCAAAATCCTTTTCTATCGTGTCATGCAACAAGTTTAATAGCTTAAGTCCATCGCCATGATTGATAGCATCGCCAAATGTATCTTTAACAATAATATTCGTGCCTCTCTCGGTTTGAGTGAGATAAACCTGATAGGGCACTTCCTGATTAGGATCATCCGCAAAGAAAAAAACCACTTCATCCCAGAAAGAGCCATCTGTAACAGGCCGAAAATCAGGGTCGTATTGCACATAATAGGTGGCAAATGAGCGGTTTTTATCGGTAATTTCTATCGAACTTGCCGTTAACGCTTTACCAACAACACGCCAGGCATGGGCAAAAGGTGAGTTAACACGTAAATAAGTCGCCGTCCCTTCATCAACATAAGTCACTGTATTACTTAAAGTAGCAGGCATTAAAACAGGGTCAAGTTGAGGAAGATCACCTTCCGCCTGCATATAAGGCGGAATATCCAAAGGTTTGGCCTCTTTACTGTAAATATAGTCCTTTTCTTTATCCGGAAAGAATTGACTACACGCTGCAAGCTGCGCCAGTGATAAAATAAAAATCAGTTTAATCGGTTTCATGCAAAGCTTTTAGGGAAAGATTAAAGAACATGTGCCTGTTGCATCGCGGTTCGAACATCAGCAAAACAATCTTCGCTTAGCCATGTCAGCGGCAAACGTATTCCTTTGCCCATAAACCCCATTTCGGCAACCGCCCATTTAACGGGGATCGGATTAGATTGAATAAATAGCTGGGTATGCAAGCCCGTTAAATTGGCATCAATACTGGTTGCTGTCTCGCGATCGCCATTGATTGACGCAGTAATCATTTCGTGTACCAGGCGTGGTGCAACATTACCTGAAACAGTAATCGTACCATTTCCACCGAGCAGACAAAATTCACAGCTACTGGCATCATCACCTGTGTAGATAGCAAAATCATCACCGCATAAACCCCTAATAACGGGGACACGCGACAAATCACCCGTGGCCTCTTTGACACCGACAATATTGGCTATTTTGGCTAACCTGCCAATGGTTTCAGGTAACATATCACAGGCGGTGCGCCCAGGTACATTATAGAGAATCTGCGGAATATCCACCGCTTCTGCAATGGCTTTATAGTGCAGATATAAACCTTCCTGAGTGGGCTTGTTGTAATAAGGCGTGACTAACAAGCAGGCATCCACACCTACCTGTTGCGCTGCCTTGGTCAAAGCAATCGCTTCACTCGTTGAATTCGCGCCTGTGCCAGCAATAATAGGTAACCGTCCTGTGGCATAAT
>DAOVWV010000370.1 GCA_030636485.1 Methyloprofundus sp. | reverse complement strand
TGTTATTTGTTAAGTCCATTTCCCACCTCAAGGTCCCTGTTTTTATATTCTTAAATCCCTCAAGTGGTGCAGATTCTACATCATAAAAATGTGAACTGTCTATCAAAAAAAATGATTTATTAATAAAAATAGTTTCGACCCGAAAACATCAATAAAAAACAATAGCTTATTTTATTTGGTGTTTATGTTTGAATCTTGATGGCGGCTTCTTATGCCGTATAAAAAGTAGCTTAAATAGGTGTATTAACGTGTTTTACCAATAGAATAAGGTTATTTCCTACGGATAGGCTAAGGATAATGGTGGGCTGGTATGCTTCTCACGGTCACGGTGCGAAGTATATTACTTATCAGTATAAAGCTTTATTAAGGTCGATGGATCCTGATCTAAAAAACCGTGGCTACCATGTAATTGCATTAACTGTGCAGCGAGTGCTGACATAGGGGTCGAAGTGTTTTGTGCCTGAGCTAGGTCAGTCGCCATATTAAGGTCTTTTAGCAAGGTCTGTACGCGCCATTTTATGGGGGTAAATTGAGCATTGGCCATTTCGGGGGCTACAATTTGCAGCGGCTTGGAGTCGGCAAAACCACCGGCTAAAGCACTGGCTATTTTACTGGCATCGACCCCCGATTTTTCAGCCAGTGCTATCATTTCTGCAATGACTAACACATTGCAGCTAACAATCATTTGATTACATACTTTGGTGACCTGGCCGCTACCAACATCGCCCATATGGGTAAGCTGAGTGTATAGTGGTTTTAAAACAGTACGGGCAATATCGACAGACTCTTTGCTTCCTCCTGCCATAATGGCAAGCGTCCCATTTGTAGCACCTGCAACCCCGCCTGAAACAGGGGCATCAACCCAGTCCATCGCGCACCTATCTTGTAGTAATTGAGCCAGTTGGCGCGTCGCTTCAGGGTGTGTGCTGGATAAATCAATCAGCAGTTTGTCTTGATTGCCATGATTGATAATGTGTTCTTTAACAAGGGTTTCTACAATAGGCGTATCTGCTAAGCAGAGGAGGATAATATCTGAAGTATTGACTAAGCTGGCAATGCTAGCACATTGAATTGCACCCGCCTGAGTAACGGCTTGAAGTTTATCGGCACTTCTGTTCCAGACATTGACCTTGTATCCTGCGGCTAATAAGCGCAGTGTCATAGGCTGCCCCATTAGACCTATGCCAATAAATCCTAAAGTATAAGTAGACTTATTCATGATGATTATTAAGTGTTTGGATTGTGATATAGCATTTTGATCTTGCAAAAGTTAGGGGTGGCTATTTCACTTTAAGGTATTTACAGAGTTATTCATAAAGCCTGTGGGTAACTCTGTGGATAGTATGCGATTAACTCAATCATCCAGTAAAAATAAGCACTGCTGGAAAACCAGTTTATCCTCTATGAGATCTACAAAAATAATTATAAAAACAAATGCTTATGTATTTTATCTAGGGGTGGATAAGTAAATATAAGGCTGTAGTAAACTCATTGAAACTGGTTTTTAACCTGTGGGTAATCATTAAGCCGGGTTATAGCTCACTTGATGCTTAGTGGTCATGACTAATCTTGTTTTTCGAGCTTTACCGCTGTGCCATAAGCCAATATTTCGGAAGCATTTGCCATAATATTACTGGTGGTAAAGCGAATATTAATTATCGCATCAGCACCGCGCTTTTTTGCTTCATCCACCATTCTTTCGATAGCGACATCCCGTGCATCGGCCAGCATTTCCGTATAGCCGACAATTTCTCCGCCTATAAGCCCTTTTAGGCCTGCCATCAAGTCACGCCCAACATGTTTGGATTGCACCACGTTACCAGCAACAATACCCAGGTTTTCTTTGATGATTTTGCCGGGTATGTCGGGAGTTGTAGAAAATTGCATTAGTTTTTCCTTTGGTAGGTATAAATAGTTTATGGTTTTGAGGATAGGCTTTAGCCTACACATATGAGTCAATTGTAAGCGTATTAAAAAATATTATTCTATGATTTTCTGCGAAAGGCTGACCTCTTTAGTCGGTATCCAGCTTGAATCAGGGTTATAAGTTTGCATTTCTTTAGCAATGCTTGCTCCCTCTGCCCCTAGGTTTTTCTCGTAAACGATACCTGCATGACTGACGATAAAACTCATTATCCCACTTTTTCCATATTCTTCTGGCCAGGCAATTAACGCAAACCCCGCGCGCATATTATCGCCTATCAGATAACTGTATGCCCCGCCTCTTGCACTTTCTCCCTGTGCATTCAGTATGCGATAGAAGTAGCCATGATAACCCCCACTCGGTGTGCGATCTGCCAGTAATTTACCGAGTGGGCTCAGTGCCTCGCCGGGCTTCACTTTCCAGTACAAACCATCATGAGTGCCTTCAGTGCTGATAAATTTCTTTGCATATTCAAGACTGTGGTTAGCGTTGTGATCTTGTTCTGCGTATTCCATTTGGGCATCGTAATAGGCGAGAACAGCTTGCATGGTTGCCAGTTCATTTCGGCCTATGCGGCGTATACGCATACGTTCAAGACCTTCTTCAATATCATAATACCAGCCTGATGAACTTGCGGTAATCGGAATAGGGAATACCCATTGCTCTTTGCCGACAGCAAGTAGCATTTTTTTATCACCTTGTGGGAGTAGGGTATTGTTCCCATCCCAAGCATTGATAAAATATTCAATATCTTCACTTGCGACATCATCCAGTGGTATTACCTGTTGATAATCAGCCCCCAGGATTTTACTAAGCTGGTCTCCATTAACGGGGGAAAGCGCGGCTACGAAGG
>DAOVWV010000387.1 GCA_030636485.1 Methyloprofundus sp. | reverse complement strand
GTAATTCCATTTCTGCCCAGCTCATAATAATTTACAACCAAATAATTCTATTTTACAGCCTTAATTTAGACTTGTGTGTAAGGAGATGGGTATATAGGTATTTTATTATTTAGTTAATACAAGAGTAATAGAAGTTAAATTTTAAACGATGTATTGAGTATATAAATGAGTGGGATGTTGCTACAAATACCTTTGGGTATTCCTGGTGTGCAGATAGAAGCATTTGATACCACAGCAGAAAAAGGTATGGTGATTAGATAACAATGGTGACTGGGTAGACTTCGGGAATGACGCGCTGTTTATCTGCATTTTTCCGTGGATAATGAGAAGTTACCTTATGTATAACGAAGAGCGCGGAGCGTGGGTACGAGAAAGGTTAAGACCGGAGCCACTTATGCCATGCATATTACTCAATAAATGAATCACCGCTCACGTTAAGGGAAAAATGTAACAGGCTGTTACATTTTGTTACAAATGAGTGGCCATTAGACATATTATTCGCCTGCTTATTCTTTAAACTGCAACTGTAATTTACCCAAAAAATTTAAGTAATATACAATTTTTTGATCTTTGGAGCAGGAGCATTAAATGAAAAAAATCATTATAGGCCTATGTGTATTAGGCGTGGCAGGCTATAACAGTGTTGCCTCAGCAGGAAAAAAACACAATAATCGGCTAGATAAACATCTGAGATCCATCATCATGCAAAACAATTTAACAGGTAATCCTCTGTTAAATCGTACCGTCCCCGATATTAATAGCCCACAAGCACAGTTAGGTAAAGATTTATTCTTTTCCAAATCTTTAGGCGGGGATTTTGATTCTGCGTGTGTCGCCTGTCACCATCCTTCACTAGGCGGTGGCGACAATCTATCTTTACCTATTGGTGTCGAAGCAGATGACCCTGATTTATTGGCTGTGGGGCGCAGTAATGACTTGGCATTAAACAACCCCGAAGGTGGGCCACCGGTTCCTAGAAATGCGCCTACGACGTTTAATGTGGTCGCATGGGATCAATTTCAATTCCATGATGGTCGCGTAGAAAGTTTAGCTAAAACACCCGGAGTCAATGGAGCTGACGGATCAGGCATTCGTACCCCTGATTCTGCATTGGGTGTTGCTGATCCATTGGCAGGTAATAATTTAGTACAGGCTCAAGCACGTTTTCCTGTGACTTCAAATGAAGAAATGAAAGGTTTTGACCATACCGCGTATACCAATCAAACGATTAGAGAGTTATTGGCGGGTCGCTTAGGCGGTTATGGGAATGAAGCAGATGCCTTGGGCGCTGATAGGCTTGCTATCTGGCTGGAAAAATTTCAAACAGCCTTAGACCGTCCCGACGGCACTGCGGAAGAGATCATTACTGAGCAGAATGTTTCAATGGTCATTGCAGAGTACGAGCGTTCACAAGCCTTTGTTAATACCCCCTGGAAAAAGTATATTGAAGGACATAAGCATGCTATATCAACCAATGCTAAAAGAGGGGCGATATTATTTTATAGCACGAAGGCAGTAGGCGGTGCTGATTGTGCCAGCTGTCATCAGGGCGACTTTTTTACCGATGAAAGTTTCCACAATATGGCGATGCCGCAAATTGGACCTGGAAAGGGCGATGGCATTGATGGCTCTAAAGATTTTGGCCGTGCACGTGAAACAGGTCTAGATGCCGATAAATTTGCGTTTAGAACACCGTCATTAATCAATGTTGAAGTCACCGGTCCCTGGTCTCATGCAGGTGCTTATACGTCATTAACAGCGGTTGTTAAGCATCACTTGAACCCTGCTCAGGCGATTGAGTCTTATGATGCAAGTTTATTGGCTCAGGGAGATATTCGCAATCTTGATAAAATGACCGAGAATACGACGGAGGCTTTAGACGCTGAGAGTTTCTTTGCACAAGGCGAAGCACCTGTTTTATTAAATGATATGCAGGTCGGTTTTATTGTTGAATTTTTACAAGCCTTAACGGATCCTTGTACACAGGATAGAGCCTGTTTAAGCCCGTGGATTCCTGAGGTAGATGAGCAAAATATCGACCAATTAAATGCCCGTAACCGCGAGGGGGACTTGTTGTAGAGGGTAAATATGTCCTTTTGACAGTGGAGTTTTAGTATTGAACTTATAGGGCGCATTTGATGCGCCCTTTTTATGAGTATTGTCGGCTACGAGCACTCCGTCTTATTCCTGCTACGAACTAGGGCTGGCTGCACTATAAAATATCTTTGACGGCCTGTGCCAACAGCTTATCCAGATAAATGCAGGCACTTGAGTGGCTAATGCTGTCGGTACTCCATATTTTCTTCACACCCGCCTGCCTTATATGGGTTTCGGCATCATCACAGAATAAAGGGTGGGTAATCACGGCAAATACCTGCTGCGCACCTGCGGCTAATAATAAGCCCGTGGCTTTGGCCAATGTCCTGCCTGTGCTCGCCATATCATCAATAATGACAACGGTTTTATTCTGAAAATCAAATTCAGCCAGACTCATACTCACCTGTGTATCACCCTGGCGCACTTTCTTTGCCACCGAATAATCAAAGCCGGTTTTTTCTGCAATGGCGGCAACCCATTGTTCCGATTCGCTATCTGGGCCTAATAAAACAGCACGATCAAATTGTTGCTGGAGAAACCGGCAAATTTCATGGGTAGCAGAGAGGCTCACTGCATTTTCTATC
>DAOVWV010000146.1 GCA_030636485.1 Methyloprofundus sp. | reverse complement strand
TCGTATAAAAATCGTATTGAATCTTATCTTCAGGCTTAGAGGTTTTTGCGGGTTTTGCTTTTGTTGTTTTTACTTTCGCAGGCGTTTTTTTAACCGGTATTTCTTGTGTGACTACTTTTTTTATCGGTTGGCTAAGGCTTGTTTGGGGATTATCCTGTTGTTCCGTTAAAGATAGGCTATATAAAAAATAGCCAAATAAAGCAGTAATTCCAAACACCGAAGCCCAGCGCCACACAGGCACTTTGGGCTGCGCCGCTGCTCTAGTCGTCTTTCTGACAGTAGGCTTACGCTTACCAGGCTTTTTACTATGACGTGCCTGTTTGGCAGGGGCGGCTCGGTGTTTAAAATCTCGTTCCATTACATGACTTCCGGGGTATTGATCCTTAATAAATTGAGTCCATTCGCCAATACTTGCTTCACTGCAGTGATTAAATTCAAACGTGCATTGCGTAGCCCTGCATCCTCTACGATAAATTGATGTGCATTATAATAGGCATGAAACTCAGCTGCCAATTCACGCAAATAATTAATCAATAGGTGCGGTTCATGCTGTAGTGCTGCACGTTCCAGTACTTCAGGGTAGCGCGTTAAACTGCTGACCAGGTTTATCTCCTGTTCTTCAGTCAGTTTATCCAGGCTTACTTCTCCGGCCTGAATATCACGTTGTAATTCTTTTTCTGCCAGTTGCCTTAATACACTACAGATACGGGCATGGGCATATTGAACATAAAATACCGGATTTTCATTGGTTTTAGAGGTTGCAAGTTTTAAATCAAAATCCATATGTTGTTCAGACTTACGCATGGCGTAGAAGAAGCGGGCGGCATCCTGACCTACTTCACTGCGTAATTGGCGTAAAGTGACAAATGATCCAGACCGGGTCGACATTTGCACTTTCTCGCCGCCTCGATATAGCACGGCAAACTGTACCAATAAAACCTTTAATTTTTCGGGGTCTGCACCTAACGCCTGCATTGCTGCTTTAACCCGGGGAATATAGCCATGATGATCCGCTCCCCAGATATTGATTATTTGCTCAAAACCGCGATCCAGTTTATTCATATGATACGCAATATCAGAAGCAAAATAGGTACTTTGGCCGTTATCCCGAATGACTACCCGGTCTTTTTCATCCCCCAACTTGCTGGATGCAAACCAGATTGCACCCTCTTTTTCATATAGATGTCCAGCTTCACGTAAGCGTGCTAATGCTTCATCTATAGAGCCATCATCCATTAACTGTCTTTCCGAGAACCATTGCTGGTAATCAACCCCGAAATCACTTAGGTCATGACGAATATCAGCCAGGATTTCAGTTAAACCCGCCTGAAAAACATCTCTGTACTGCTTATCACCTAATAAGGTTTTGGCACGCACAATTAAAGCATCTATGTGTCGTTCCTTATCACCGCCCTGGTGCTCGTCAGCAGGAATGTCTTCAAAGACCAGATCGACAGTGTGGCGGTATTCATTATTCGACTCCCGATGCAGCTTAGCTGCAATTTCACGGATATAATCACCGCGATAGCCATTACTTGGAAAAGTAAGGACTTCACCACATTCCTCAAGATAACGTAACCAGACACTGGTGGCCAGTATATCCATTTGCCGGCCTGCATCATTGACATAGTATTCACGCTGAACATCAAAGCCAACAGCGGTCAATAAATCAGCAACAGCTGAACCATAAACTGCTCCGCGACCATGGCCTACATGCAATGGCCCAGTCGGGTTGGCAGACACAAACTCTACCTGCACCTTTTTACCAGCACCCACCTGGCTTAAGCCAAACTTATCACCTTGCTCATGAATGTGGGTAATAATTTGATACTGTGCATTAGGGTCGATAAAAAAATTAATAAAGCCTGGCCCTGCAATCTCCACTTTAGTCACACTGGTATCAGCAGGTAACAATGCAACAATTTTTTCCGCTAACTGGCGCGGGTTCATTTTGGCTGGCTTGGCCAGCATCATTGCCAGATTGCTGGCAAAATCACCATGCTGCTGATCACGCGCACGCTCAATATTGATCTTTGGGTTGAGTTCCCGCGCTATAACAGCCTCTGTTTTTAATGCTTCAACAGCGTGTAATAAGAGCGATTCTAACTTTTGTTTCATGCGTTTATGGACTTAAAGGTGGAATTACAAAACCCTTTATTATCCCTGAAAATAGGAAATGGTGGAAGTATAAAAGTATCTTGAAGTAAATTATTAATGTTATATTACAATATAGCTGTAAATATTAGTGCAGAGAAGGTCAATACCTTATGTTCCTTTGCTTATCATTCATAAATACTGAGGCAATGAGTGTTAAAAAATACTTTTTCGTTTAGGTCGCGCTTAACAATCGCAATACATGATGCATTTATGGTTGCTTGTGCATGGTTTCTTGCTTTCTGGTTTCGGTTTGACTTAAACTTTATTCCTGACCATTTTCTTAGCAGTGCCTTGCTTTACTTACCTTTTGTTATTGTTAGCCAATCCATTATTTTTTGGTATTTTGGTTTATACAAAGGTGTCTGGCGCTTTTCATCCCTGCCAGATCTTATTCGCATTTTTAAATCGGTTTTTTTTGGTGTGTTTTTTATTGCCGGAAGCCTATTTGTTTATAACCGGCTGGATTTTATGCCACGCTCTGTATTACCACTGTATTGTAGTTTCCTGCTGCTTTTTTTAAGTATTCCGCGGCTTTTTTACCGCTATTACAAGGATTGGGTAAGGCACGAAGATGAAGTGCAGCGTACACTCATTATTGGAGCCGGTGCGGCAGGTGAAATGTTGGCAAGAGACTTGTTGCAAGATGAAGGATCCTTGTTGCCGGTGGCTTTTGTCGATGATGATAAGCGTAAAAAAGGGCGTTCTATACGGGGTGTTCAAGTGCTTTTCGATACCCATTTAGTGGCCGGATATGTTGCTAAATATAATATTGATATTATTTTAATTGCCATCCCTTCAGCCTCTGATCTTGAAATGCGTCAAATTGTTGAAGCATGTGAAAGCACTCATATCCCCTTTAAAACCTTACCCTCTGTTAAAGAGCTATTATCCAATACCATTTCCAAAGGCAATTTAAGGGATGTCGCCATTGCAGATATTCTAGGCCGTGACCCTGTCAATTTAAGCTGGAATGAAATTCAGACGAGCCTTTCCGGCAAGCGAATCTTAATTACCGGTGGAGGCGGCTCCATTGGTTCTGAACTTTGCCGGCAACTGGCGCGTGTTGACCCTGAATCATTGATCGTTTATGACCGCTCTGAATTTAATTTATATCAAATAAATTCAATATTACAACGTGATTTCCCAGCCCTAAAGCTCAAAGTCGTATTGGGTGATGTGGTGGATAAAACAGCTTTGCACGAGCTTGTCCGGGAACAGCAACCTCATGTTATCTTCCATGCTGCCGCTTATAAGCACGTTCCTTTATTGGAAGATCAGGTGTTGGCGGCTGTGACCAATAACCTGATAGGCACCAAGAATATTGCAGAAATCGCATTGGCGGAGAAAGTAGAACGTTTTGTTTTGATTTCCACTGATAAAGCGGTAAATCCTAGCAATATTATGGGAGCCACTAAGCGGGCGGCCGAAATTTTATGTCAGAATTTGCATACCTTATCTGAATACACCTCATTTATAACGGTGCGTTTTGGCAATGTACTCGATTCCGCAGGCAGTGTAGTGCCTTTATTTAGGGCGCAAATAAAAGCCGGGGGGCCGGTGACGGTGACGCATGCCGATGTGACGCGATATTTTATGACCATTCCTGAAGCGTGCCGGCTTATTATGCAAGCGGAGGCAGTGGGTACCGGCGGAGAAATTTATGTGCTGGATATGGGGAAGCCGATAAAGATAAGTTATCTGGCTGAACAAATGATCCAGTTAAGCGGGCTGAGTGTCGGTTCTGATATAAAAATTGAATATATAGGCTTGCGTGCCGGTGAAAAATTACATGAGGAATTATTTCATGAGCAAGAACTATTATTGGGTACCGGATTTGAAAAACTCTTTTTAGCAAAAGCCAGACGTTATGAACAGGATGTCTGGGAACAGCAAATGAAAAATTTATTAGTCGCCTGTGATACACGTGTTCCCGAGGATATTTTGCAGCAATTAAAGCAGTTAGTGCCTGAGTTTAATATGTCGGTTGAATAAAGCTAATGCCTGAATATTGCATGCTGAATTTAGCCTCAGTGCTATTATGGCGGAATGAATTATCGCTTTTCCATACTCGTCAATATATACATCCTGAGTCATTACAGCTATGATGAAAACAATACAGGGAATCCGTTAGAACCATACAAATAAAGGCAGTTGCGATGTCAAAAAAAACCTCAAAAAGATCATATAAAGAGTTTATTACTACATTTGGCTCAGCAGTGCTACTGATCATTGTCGGTTTCTGGGTAGCCTATCAATTCGTCGCTCCACCGCCACCTAAAAAAATCGTTATATCCACTGGCTCCGAAACCGGGACTTACTTTAAAATAGCACAGCAATATCGTACTGCACTTGCCGAAGAAGGCATTGAGCTGGAAATCATTAGCTCTTCCGGCTCAGGAGACAACATCAGTCGTCTGTTAAACAAGCAGGCAGACCTGGCTTTTATTCAGGGAGGTACTGGAAAGGATGAGGAATCATTACTTTCTTTGGGTAGCCTCTACTATGAACCCTTATGGATCTTTCTCGGCAAAGAATCTAACATTAAAAATATGGCCGATTTATCCGGCCAGCGTATTGCCATAGGCAAAGACGGGAGCGGCACCCAAATTCTGGCAAAGCAACTGCTACAGCTAAACCATATTGATACGCAAGCTACTGAGTTATTAGAGCTCTCTTCTGAAGATGCCGCCGAAGCATTGATTCAATCAAAGATAGACATCAGTATTATGGTTGCTTCGGTTGATTCAAAAATCGTACAACAACTGCTACGCAATAAACAGGTTAAACTGCTTACACTGCACCGTGCGGATGCTTATATACGACTTATTCCCTATTTATCTAAAATTAGCTTACCCGAAGGTGTTATAGACTTGGAAAACAATATCCCGGCACACGCTGTGACACTGTTGGCACCTACGGCAAACCTGGTTGTTAGCGAAGATTTTAGTTCCGCATTAAGTGTTTTATTGCTACGCGCTGCGGATAAAATTCACGGCAGCGGCAGTGTTTTTTCTGCCCCCGGAATATTTCCATCAGATCAATTTACCGCCTATCCCGTGAGTGATGTTGCAGAACGATTTTACACCGTAGGCCCGCC
>DAOVWV010000048.1 GCA_030636485.1 Methyloprofundus sp. | reverse complement strand
GCTCATAGGAAAAGTCATAATAAAATCCATTATCAATAACCGGCCCTATCGTCACCTGTGCATCAGGAAATACTTTCTTAACCGCCTGAGCAAGCAAATGCGCAGTGGAATGACGAATAACCTCAATGCCTTCATCATCTTTTGCAGTAATAATCTGTAGCTCGACATCACTTGCAATCAACGTACTGGCATCAACAAGTTCACCACCCACCCGCCCTGCCAAAGTTGCTTTTGCCAAACCAGAGCCTATAGACTGTGCGACAGCCATAACTGTCACAGCATCATCAAACTCACGTTTAGAACCATCAGGCAAGGTTATTACAGGCATACTCTTTCTTATTCTCGGGGTTAAAAAACAAAAAAGCACTGCTCAATGCAATGCTTCTCTTATCCAGCCTTCAGTCTTGAAAGCATAATTATCCTCTAATTATACTCACCCTTTAATATGTTTGTAAACAAATAGTTAATCTCTTTAACATAACCGCCCTACATTTCATACACAAAAATATCAATTGTATAAATAAAAAGCAGAAGAGAAGTTAGCAGTGTAAAAAATGCCTTATTTGGCTTTCATACCGGTTATGTAGGCACAAACTGCAAGTAATCGCCCAAAACTCATCTAAAAGCAATATCAGGAAAACCCTCCGATCCTTGGCACACCCTATACCAGTCACCTCAGCTTAATGGCAGTGGCATCTATGACAACTACATGCACAATGAGCGCCCTATGTGTACATGCAAGTACTGCTCACCAAAGCACACAACAAGGCCGTTACTTATAACTTACTTTACTATCCGTTAATTACTGTCTTTAAAAGAGATTACCTGCTATGATGGAGAAATTTTTTAGATATTTAAGAGAGCATAATACAATGGCAAAAGAAGATCAAATTGAGATGGATGGTACGATTACCGAAACCCTCCCCAACACAATGTTTAGAGTAGAGCTGGAAAACGGGCACGTCATTACTGCGCATATTTCAGGGAAAATGCGTAAACATTATATTCGCATCCTGACCGGTGACAAAGTTAAAGTGGAAATGACACCTTATGATTTGACCAAAGGACGCATAACATTCCGGATGCGCTAAAAACAGTCTTTTTTAGCGCATACAATCATCTTTAATTGTGCTCAGATATACTTAGCTGCTTGCTTTCTACACTAAAGGCAAGCTCCTTGTCCTGCACAGTCACACGAACATGCCCGCCCTGATTCAGCTTACCGAATAGCAAATCATTTGCCAGAGGTTTTTTAATTTTTTCCTGAATCAGTCGAGCCATCGGCCTTGCGCCCATTTTTGGGTCACAACCATGCTCTGCCAACCAGAGTCGGGCTTCTGCATCTAGACTAAGCGTGACATTCTTGTCTAGCAACAAGGTTTCCAGTTCAAAAATGAACTTATCAACCACATGACCAACGATAGCAATATCCAACGGCTTAAATTGAATAATAGCATCCAGCCGATTTCTGAACTCGGGCGAAAAGGATTTTTCTACAACGCGCAGACTATCACTTGAATGTTCTTGCTGAGTAAAGCCAATCGAAGCACGATTTCCCTCCTCGGCTCCGGCGTTGGTCGTCATTACCAGAATAATATTTCTAAAGTCTGCTTTGCGTCCATTATTATCTGTTAGCGTACCGTGATCCATCACCTGCAATAATAAATTAAACACATCAGGGTGCGCCTTTTCAAGCTCATCCAGCAATAAAACCGCATGTGGATGCTTATTCACCTGCTCAGTCAATAAGCCCCCTTGATCATAGCCCACATACCCCGGTGGCGCACCGATTAAGCGCGATACCGTGTGGCTCTCCATATATTCAGACATATCAAAGCGAATCAACTCCACTCCTAGCAATGTTGCCAATTGCTTAGTCACCTCTGTCTTACCGACGCCTGTCGGTCCGGCAAATAAAAATGAAGCAATGGTTTTGGTGGTTTCACGCAAACCCGCTCTGGACAAAGTAATCGCAGAGGATAAAGCCGTAATCGCCTCATCCTGACCAAATACCAACATTTTCAAATTCTTGGCAAGATTTTTGAGCTTATCCTGATCATCGGTCGAAACGGATTTAGGGGGGATTCTGGCAATCTTGGCAACGACTTCCTCAATCGCATGCACATCAATCAAGTTGTTACGCTGGTCCTCCGCCACTAGGCGCTGCTTAGCCCCCGCCTCATCAATCACGTCAATGGCCTTGTCAGGTAAAAAGCGATCCGTAATATGCCTGGCAGATAATTCAGCCGCGACGCGCAAACTTTCCAAGCTGTATTTAAGCTCATGATGCTCTTCAAAGCGACTCTTCAGCCCCTTTAAGATCAAATATGTCTCTTCTATAGTCGGCTCAACCACATCCACTTTCTGGAAACGTCGCGCCAATGCATGGTCTTTTTCAAAAATACCCCGGTATTCCTGGTAGGTTGTGGAACCAATACAGCGTAAATGCCCCGATGCCAAAGCGGGCTTAATCAAATTAGACGCATCCATCACGCCTCCCGAAGCAGAGCCCGCTCCGATAATAGTATGAATCTCATCAATAAATAAAATGGCATGAACATCCTCTCTCATCTGATTCATCAACGCTTTTAGGCGTTTTTCAAAATCACCACGATATTTAGTTCCCGCAACCAAAGCCCCCAAATCCAGAGAATAAATAACACAATCCTGCAAAATCTCCGGAATCTCTTCTTCCACAATTTTTTTGGCCAACCCTTCCGCTATGGCCGTTTTTCCAACACCTGCTTCACCGACTAACAATGGGTTATTTTTCCGCCGTCGACACAATACCTGAATGGTGCGCTCTAACTCCGGCTCACGCCCAATAAGCGGATCTATTCTTCCTGCCAACGCCTCTTGATTAAGGTTGGTGGTATATTTATCCAACGGACTCTCAACAACTTCCTGTCCGTCAGCCGCTGCGCCCGCTCTTTGCTCCGGTTCCTCAGGCTCCAGTTTTGATAAGCCATGCGATAGAAAATTCACCACATCCAGCCGATGCACATCCTGCTTATTCAATAAATAAACGGCATGTGAATCTTGCTCACTAAATAAAGCGACCAATAGATTTGCACCATCGACCTCTTTTTTATCAGAAGCCTGCGCATGAAACACAGCTCTTTGCAACACCCGCTGAAAACCGAGTGTAGGCTGCGTTTCTCGCTGCCCCAAATCAGGCAATAAACTGATGTTTTCATCTATAAACTGAACCAGTTCACCACGCAAAACCGGAATATCGCAAACACACTCAGAAAGCACTTGAACAGCATTGTCATTATCGAGTAGTGCCAATAACAAATGCTCAACAGTAATAAACTCATGCCGTTTCTCATGCGCGGAAACAAACGCTAAATTCAAGGTTACTTCAAGATCTTTACTTAACATAATAATAGTTCCTGTCGCTTTATTAAGCTTCTTCCATCGCACACATTAAGGGGTGCTGATTTTCACGTGAATAATTATTCACAATTTCAACTTTCGTTTCCGCTACGTCCTTGGAAAACACACCACACACACCCACCCCCTGCGTATGTACAAGTAACATAACCTGTGTTGCCGAATCCTCTGTCATGGAAAAAAAGTCAATCAACACTTCAATAACAAAATCCATCGGTGTGAAATCATCATTTAAAAGAACCACCTTAAATAAGGGGGGCTTTTTTAATTTTGGCTTTGCTTCCTGTACAACTACGGTGTCTTCATGGTCTGTGGAAGAATTAAACTCACTCATCTTGCTCTACGCTTTAATATTAGACTATATTTTTAATCTTGAGGTAAAATCCTCAAATTCAATTGCTATACTTCGCCCGACCACGACGACGGAATATATTCCGCTCCTCGTGACCACGCCAATGTATAGTAAAGTATAATAGCCTTAAATCAGTAAAACAACAGCCCTTTTTTTAACACACGGAATATCCATGATCTGGAAACCCCATGTTACAGTTGCCGCCATTATAGAACGCGATCAGCAGTTTCTGTTAGTCGAAGAGCACACCGATAACGGCATCGCCTTTAATCAGCCAGCAGGCCACCTGGAGTCAGGCGAGAGTCTAATAGATGCAGTACAGCGGGAAGTCAATGAAGAAACTGCTTGGCAATTTGACCCTGAATATATTACCAGCATACAACTCTGGCGTAAAAATCCTGACGCACCGAGCTTCCTGCGTGTTTGTTTTGCCGGTAGCTGCCATACTTTTCAAGCCAAACAAACACTGGATGAAGGCATTATTGCCACTCATTGGCTAACTCGCGACGAAATTGCTGCCAAAAAATCACAGCTCCGTAGCCCTTTGGTGCTCACCACTATTGACCAATACTTACAAGGCGAGCATCACCCACTCAGCCTATTAAAAACCTTTATAGATTTAGAATAATGCGTAAAAATATCATTGTCGGCATGTCAGGAGGCGTAGACTCTTCTGTCACTGCCGCTTTATTATTAGAACAAGGCCACCACATTACCGGTGTATTTATGAAAAACTGGGATGAAGATGATGGCACCGACGAATGCACAGCCATTCAAGACCTTGCCGATGCCCAGCAAGTCTGCGATACACTCGGTATCGAATTAAAATCCGTTAATTTTGCCAGCGAATACTGGGATGATGTTTTTGAGGTATTTCTTGCCGAATTTGCAGCAGGCCGCACACCCAACCCGGATATCCTGTGTAATAAACATGTAAAATTCAAGGCATTTTTAGATTATGCCATTGAGGACTTAGGCGCTGAGTATATTGCTACGGGACACTATGCCCGCATCAGCGAAAAAGACGGTGAATTCTATTTACTTAAAGGCCTGGATCCTGCCAAGGAACAGAGCTACTTTTTATATACACTCGGCCAGCAAGCCCTATCAAAAACCTTATTTCCGATAGGCCACCTGCATAAAACCGAAATCCGCAAAATAGCCGAAAAATATGGTTTCGCCAATCACCTAAAAAAAGACAGTACTGGCATTTGCTTTATAGGCGAGCGAAAATTCAAAGAATTTCTGCAACGTTATTTACCGACACAGCCCGGTGAAATGCGCACCCCCGAAGGCCAATACATCGCCCAACACTCTGGGCTTATGTATTACACCCTAGGCCAGCGCCAGGGACTTGGCATAGGCGGGGTTAAAAATGCGCCCGATGAACCCTGGTATGTGCTTGATAAAGATCTGGAAAACAATATCCTCATTGTCGGACAAGGCCATAACCACCCATTAATGCTAGATAATGTTTTGGAAGCCAGCCAGTTAGACTGGTGCAGCAATAAGCCATTAACGGAAACCCTGCACTGTGCAGCTAAAACACGCTATCGCCAGGCTGATCAAGCCTGCAAAATCATTCCATTAGCAGAGGACAGAGTCAAGGTCATTTTTGAACAGCAACAAAGAGCGATTACACCCGGACAATCGGTAGTCTTTTATGACAATGAAGTATGCTTGGGTGGTGGGATTATTGAGACTAAGTATAATAATTAAGGCAAGCTCGGGTTAAGTTGATAACCTTTTTGCAACGCACTTATCATTATCGGGCATTGCAACGATAGCGACAAAGAAATAATGGCATAATATTCGGTTCCCATAAAAATAATAATAACGGGCAATAGATAATGACCAAACCAAATAACGAAAAACGACACTTCCCACGCTTTCCCCTGAATAGTTGCTTAACCATACAATTGGGGGGAACAAAATATACGGGGCACTCTAGTGATGTCAGTTTAGGAGGGCTTTTCTTAACAGAGCTACAACCAAAATTAACTGATATTAGCCTAGGACAACTGGGCGAGTTATTTCATTATCAAAACGATGAAAGAATACAGATGAAGTTTGAAGTCAAGCACTTAAATGATACTGGCATTGGCTTAAATTTTATTGAAGTTCCCTAGCTTAGGAGCGAGGATTTAATAATACCCGAAAGTATGGCATAGGGTTTTGGCTTCACAGCTGTGCTAGGAAAATAGGCGCATAGCAGGCTACGCAACTGTTTTTCTAGCGCGGCTGTGGAGTCAAAAAACAAGTCAGACTTGGGTATTATTGAATTCTCGCCCCTTAATCTATTGTATAATCTATAGCACTTTTAACACCTCACCCTACATGTGCTTTATGGATTTTTTATTAGCCAATACCCCGATAGAAACACTGGAAACCGAATGTCTGATTGTTGCGGTTTTTGAGAACGAACAGCTTAGCCCCGCTGCAAAAACACTGGACTCCCTGACTGATAGCATTATCTCCAAGATGCTACAACGCGGCGACATCAAAGGCAAAGTAGCCGATACCCTACTCATAAATTATTTACCAAATAAGTCTATTCAACGCGCTTTACTCGTCGGTTTGGGCGATGCGGATAAATTAAGTGCCAAGAAATTCCGTCGCGCCGTTGCCAGTGCAGCGAATACCTTAAAAACCACACAAATTGGCAGTGCCGTCTGTTGCTTGACAGAAGAAAATGTAATCAAGCAAAATATCAGCTGGAATGCGCGTCAGATTGTTGAAGCATTTGATGCACCCTTTTACCAGTTCAATGATTGTAAAAGCAAAGCGGCTGATAAATTCAGCCTTGCACAGTTAAGCTTACATAGCGTAACGGAAACTGATGCCGTTCAAACAGGCTTAAATCAGGGGTTAGCAATCGCGCAAGGTGTCAGTCTAGCCAAACATGTTTCTGACCTACCAGGTAATATCTGCACCCCAACTTACCTTGCTGAACAAGCCGTTAAAATAGCAGAGCAACACCCCAACGTCACAGCCGAAATATTAGAAGAAGCCGATATGCAAAAACTCGGCATGGGGTCTTTCCTTTCAGTCAGTCGCGGTAGTCGCCAGCCAGCCAAATTAATCACTTTAGAATATAAAGGTGCTGATGCAGCCACGCAGCCCATTGTCTTTGTTGGAAAAGGCTTAACCTTTGATGCAGGGGGTATCTCATTAAAGCCAGGTGCGGGCATGGATGAAATGAAATACGATATGTGCGGTAGTGCGGCAGTACTGGGCACTTTACAGGCTGCAGCCGAATTGCAATTACCGTTAAATATAGTCGGTATTATCCCCTCTTCTGAAAACATGCCGGATGGTGATGCCAATAAGCCTGGCGATATAGTCACCAGTATGGCAGGACTCACCATTGAGATTTTAAATACCGATGCCGAAGGCCGCTTGATTCTTTGTGATGCCCTCACCTACGCTAAAAAATATAACCCCGACGTGGTGATTGATTTAGCCACTTTGACAGGGGCTTGCCTGGTCGCTTTAGGACGTGTGCCCAGTGGTTTATTAGGCAATGATGACACCCTATGCAATGATTTACAAAGTGCCAGCGAAACGGCATTGGACAGCGTTTGGCGCTTGCCTTTATGGGATGAATATCAGGATCAGTTAAAATCAAATTTTGCCGATATTGCCAATATTGGCGGGCGTGATGCAGGCACCATTACCGCCGCCTGCTTTCTATCGCGCTTTACTAAAGACTACCAATGGGCGCATCTGGATATTGCAGGCACAGCCTGGAAATCAGGCGAAGCCAAAGGCGCAACTGGCCGTCCTGTACCACTATTGGTGCAATACCTATTAAACAGGGCTGCTTAAAATATCTAAACACTCTCGTTCCCACGCTCTGCGTGGGAATGCATAGACCGACGCTCTGCGTCACGGAATACAAAGCCCTCTCTATGTCACTCCCTAAAGTTAATTTTTATATATTACCCTCCCAGTCCGAACAGGCACGTCAGGCATTTGCCTGCAAACTCGCGGAAAAAGCCTTTCGTCTAGGCCTAAAAACCTATATATTGGTCAACTCTTTACAGCAAGCGCAACAAGTAGATAAAACACTCTGGACATTTCGCCCTAATAGCTTTGTCCCTCATGCGATTTTTCAAGATAGCTTACCCGATACAGCGAATACCGTTATCATTGGCACTCAACAGCCCCCTGCTCCATGGCAACATACGCTGATTAATTTATCAACAGATTGCCCTGAGCAAGTAGAGCAGTTAGAACAGATTTTTGAGTTGCTTGATAATGATGAAACACAAAAACAGGCAGGGCGTCTGCGTTATCGTCAATATCAAACACTAGGCATCACACCGAATACACATAAAATATAAATCATGTAGGTTGGATTAGCTTTTTATTACTAAGTAATAAAAACGTTATCCGACTAAATACTCAACTATGTTGGATATCGCTAAATAAGCTAATTCCAAGCTACAAAACCTATAAACCTCTTTATTTAAACCGCATTCATGGAAAAAACATACAATCCCGCTGCAATTGAACAACGCTGGTATTCCACTTGGGAAGAAAAAGACTACTTCGCCCCTAAACAGGAAGGTGAATCATTCTGTATCATG
>DAOVWV010000193.1 GCA_030636485.1 Methyloprofundus sp. | reverse complement strand
TTTCACTTTTAAGAATTGCCTGCTGTAGGCGCTTGGTAAATAAGCGTCTATTCGCTAACTGTGTTAAAGGATCATAATGTGCCAGAAAATGAATATGTTGCTCATCTTGTTTCTGTTTTGATAAATCGTTAAAAATGGCAATATGGTGTGTCAATAGGTCCTGGTCATTTTTAACGGCGACAATGGTTAAATGTTCAGGATAAATTTCACCATCTTTTCGACGGTTTTCAAGTTCCCCCGTCCATTTTCCCAAGTTATGAATATCTTCCCACATGGTTTGATAAAACTCATTGCTTTGAGTGCCTGAGCTGAGTATGTTTGGGTTTTGACCAATCACATCTTCTGTCGTGTAGCCTGTTAACTGGGTGAAGGCTGCATTGACTTGTAAAATTTTGTTGTTGGCATCTGAGATGACAATACCCTCAGGACTATGCCTAAAAACGGTCGCAGCCAGACTCAAGGTGTGCTCATTTTTGCGCAGCTTGGTTAAAACACTTTTTAGATGACTGAGGGCAAAGAGGACGCTAAAAATGAGCAGCAGAATCGCAAGATAAAAACCTTGTTTAATGCTCGCTGCTTCATTCAGGCTGGCTTCAAAATCTGCACGATAAAGTGATAGTAGAGCATAGGATTGCTCGGCAACAGCTAAGTTAAAAATACTGGCATATAATGTTTTTAAACGTTGATGGTAGTCAATAATAAGTTGTGCGTGCTTTAAGAGCAAGTCGAAATGCTGCCTAGTGGCTTCTGGTAAGTCAAAAATAACGGGATTATTTTCAATGGCAGCGATGCTTTGCAATAGTTCGGAGTGGTTGACTGCATCAGAACTGATATTGAATAATAAAACTTTACGCTCTAAAGTACTTAATTGATTGATTAAATTATTTATCTGATTTTCTTTATTAAGTCGCTGATGTAATTGCGCGCTTGCTTTAGGAAAAAAAAGTAGGGAGTTTCGATAAATGGCGTGGGTGCTTTTAACTTGTTCCACCTGCTCAACCAAGCTCAAGGTCGAGCGATACAGGGCAGTACTCTGAAGCGTGTTTAAATTAAGTTGCTGAGTCAGGTGAGCTAAATTCTGTTTAATTGATGTAATATGGTCGTAACTATGCCCCCCTCCTTGAGCCACTAAAAAAACAGCCAAACTCATTTGAGCCGCTTGCTCATTAATACTTCTGGCTAAGTCTACTTTATTTTGGTGGGGCTGATGATCTACCTGCGAAAGTGAGTATAGGCTGGATGCTAGCAGCAGCATAGCCAACAAAAAGAACAGTGAGAACCACGTTTTAA
The DNA here is from genome assembly GCA_030636485.1 of Methyloprofundus sp. Lineage (GTDB taxonomy): Bacteria > Pseudomonadota > Gammaproteobacteria > Methylococcales > Methylomonadaceae > Methyloprofundus. Next base: position 3,260 of record DAOVWV010000193.1, on the reverse strand, counting down.
GCATGTTCATAGTGGTTTTTTTCGGTATTGCCCAGTCAGGGTTTTAAGAAATAGGACAATTTTATGAATGTCGTGTTCACTTGAGACGTAACCTAGTTGGTAGCGCATCATTATTGCAACTGCTTCCCCCAGAGTCTTAGTGGATCCGTCATGAAAGTAGGGAGCCGTGAGAGCCACATTTCTTAAGCTAGGGACTTTAAAGACATATTTATCATTTTCATTTTGAGTCACTTGATAGCGCCCTAAATCAGCGGGGGTAATATCACCTCGATTGGCAAAATAATCCCCCATAATACCAAAGCGCTGGTATAAATTGCCCCCGACAGCAACTCCCTGATGACATGATATACAGCCATACTGCTTAAAAAGAGTATAGCCTTCAAGCTCCTCGGCTGTTATTGCGCCGGGCTGATTTTTTAGGTATAAATCAAAACGACTATCAGGAGTGAGCAGGCTTTCCTCAAATGTAACAATCGCAGCCTTAATATTGTTTATGCTTAGCCCTGTTTCAAAAGCCTGATTGAACTGCTCAACATAGTATGGGTCTTGTTTTAACTTAGCTAACACTTCCGGCCATGAACTGTTCATTTCTAACGGGTTATTGACTGGCCCGCTCACCTGAGCCAATAAATCGGCTGCGCGTCCATTCCAGAATTGACGGAAGTTTAGTGAGCAATTAAAAACACTGGGGGAATTAATCCCGCCCTTACTGCCATTCACGCCCGTTGATACTTTTTGCCCGTCAGCTCCCCCATATTTTAGTGAATGACAACTCGCACAAGATAGCTGGTTATTCTGTGACAAGCGTACATCATGAAATAAAAGATTTCCCAACTCGACCTGCCTGGGAGAATTGATAATAGGCTCCGGAATGGGGCTAATCGGCTCGTTTAATGGCGGGTTTGCAAAGGCATGACTATAGATTAGCGGCACTAATACGCTTAATACTAATTTTGTCATATTATTCATCTGCAATAAAAAAATGTGTTTATGCCAGCAAATCGAGCAATAATGATTTTAGCCGCTGTTGCTGCTGATCTATCGTCAATCGATTAGCTAAAATAATGGATTTAAGCTCAGTTAAAGCGATATCAAAATCATCATTAACGACCAGATAATCATACTCTGCATAATGACTCATTTCATTCACTGCATCCTGCATACGGCGCTCAATCGTCGCCGCGTCATCTTGCCCGCGTCCTTGTAGTCGCTGCTGTAATATATCCGTTGATGGAGGGATGATAAAAATTGTCCTTGTTTCAGGCATTAAGCGTCGAATTTGCTGCGCACCTTGCCAGTCTATTTCCAGAATAACATCAATACCCTGATTAAGAGCCTCTTCTACAGAGCTTTGTGCAGTCCCGTAAAAATTATCAAATACCTGGGCATATTCAAGAAAATCAGATTTGGCTATCATTGCCTGAAACGTATCAACAGAGGTAAAGAAATAATCCGCGCCCTCTATTTCACCTGGACGCTGAGCCCGTGTGGTGTGAGAAACCGACACCATAAGCTTATCCAGAGTTGGGAGTAACTTCTTGATTAAACTCGTCTTACCTGCCCCCGATGGCGCAGAAATAATATATAGATTCGCTTTACTCATATTCATTCCTTATTCTATATTCTGTACTTGTTCACGCATTTGCTCAATCAGCACTTTAAGCTCTATCGAAATGGAGGTCATCTCTTTGTCGGCTGATTTAGAGCCTAATGTATTTGCTTCGCGGTTCATTTCCTGCATTAAAAAATCCAGGCGACGCCCAATAGGCTCTTTTTGTTCTAATACACGCAACACTTCAGCTATATGGGTTTCCAGGCGATCCAGCTCTTCGTCTACATCAAGCTTTTGGGTTAATAAGACCATTTCCTGTTCGACACGGTCGTAGTCTGGGTCAGCAACCAATTCTGCAATCTGATTTTTCAATTTAGTGCGTAATTGCTCCAGAACAACTGGCAAACGTATTTTAGCCTGAGTAACAAATTGCTGCATTTTTTCACAGCGCAGAGTAATTAGCCGAGCCAACTGAAAACCCTCTCGTTGTCGCGCCTCCAATAAATTATCGGTAGCGGTTTTGACCAATAGCAGTAAAGCTTCTTGCAGAGCGATTTTATCGCTTTCTGCTTCGACTTGTATACCCGGAAAAGCGAGTACATCCAGCGGAGAAAAACTGTCAGGATGATCCATAAGCTGCTCTATCTCCCGGGTCGTTGTCAATAAAGCTTCAACGGCCTGCCTATCAATATTAAGTGCCTGCTGGATCTGAGGGTGCTTTTTATAGCTCAGGCTGCATTCAATCTTACCACGCTTCAGTTTCTGACTGATAGGGCGACGTATTGCCGCTTCGGCATAGCGGAAACGCTCGGGTATTCTTAAATTAATATCACAATAACGATGATTGACTGAACGCAATTCACAACTGATCGTCAGGTTTTCAAAGTCCGTTTCGCTATTGGCAAAAGCCGTCATACTATTTGTCATCTATGCTGCCCTATGAAGATGTATTACTAAAGAAGTGCTGTAATAGCCGCTCTGTATCTGCCATGCCCTGCTCAAGATTTTTAATGATTTCCGGCATGGTGATTTCCCCCTTGGCTTTACCCGCTGCCCAGTTGGCAATAACGGCACAGCAGGCATAAGGAATCTCCAGCTCTCTGGCAAGTGCAGCTTCTGGCATACCCGTCATGCCGACCAGGTCACAGCCATCGCGCTCCATACGTAAAATTTCAGCCGCTGTTTCCAGTCGTGGCCCTTGAGTACAGCCATAAACCCCCTGGTTTTGTATTCCAAGTTCAAGCTGCTCGGCACTATCAATAAGTGCTTGACGTAAACCTGTATTATAAGGATAGCTAAAATCAATATGCTGTACAATTTCAGCATCCTCTGCCAAGTAGGTGTGCTCACGGCCATAGCTATAATCAATAATATTATCGGGTATGGCAATGCGTGCAGGTTTCATTTCAGTGCTAATTCCCCCCACAGCCGCAATGCCAATAATTTGCTCGGCTCCCGCCTCTTTCAATGCCCAGAGATTAGCACGGTAATTGATTTTATGCGGTGCAATCGTGTGTGGATTACCATGGCGAGCCAGGAAAACCACTTTCTGACCCTTAAGTTCACCCCGTACACAACAAGAAGAAGGCGCGCCAAAAGGTGTTTTATAGTGTTTCTCATCAATGATGCTGAGTGATTCTATTTGTGTAAGGCCTGAACCACCAATAAGTGCAGTTGTTTTCATAGCGCGGTTAGTTTTTGAATATTG
>DAOVWV010000056.1 GCA_030636485.1 Methyloprofundus sp. | reverse complement strand
TTAGGTCGGTTTTGGTGAATGATAAAATATAGCGGTTTTCACTTTCTGCCTGCCATTGCCAAGCTTTCATATATTGAAAATTTTGTGGGGGGTGATAACCAAGATGCGTGGTCTTGAAGGGGGGAAACAATAGAAACTGCTCTCTAAGTCCGACAGTTGCCAGCTCTGCATTAGCAGGAATGATCTGGGCAATATTCGCCAAAACAATTTTCGGTGTTTTTATCGGGTCACGTAGAATATAGCCCCAGGTACTATAAAGAACCCATAAACCGGGAATAAAGATTATCCAGCTGATAAATTTAGCTTTTTTAAAGCTATAACTAGCCGCAATACTGGCCAGTACGCCGACGCTCAAGATCAATCCCCAGGGCTGAACATGGAGCTTGGTTTCTAAGTCCAATAAAACCTTAAGTTCTAATAATCCGGCAATACCGACAGGCACAAAAACAGCGGCAATGAGCGCAATGATTGTCCAGATTATTCGGTTAAGCCATTTCTTTGCTAACACCGTTTCTAAATAAGGCGCTGTGATCAGTGCCAGCATCGGTAACGCGGGTAATATATAAACCCCACGCTTACCCGGGCTGATACTGAAAAACAATAAAACCAGAATAATCCAACCCAACGGCAGGATAATACGTCTATCGGCACTGCGCACAGCCTGCGCCCAAGGTTTAAATAACCAGGGCAACATTAAACATATCGGTAACCAAAACAAGGGAATCACCGAGACGAGGTAATACCAGAACGGTTTTATATGATGCCAGGGATTGGCATAACGGGTTGCCGTCTGTTTGAATAAAATATTATCCCGATACTGTTCAAATACGGGGTTATCAGAATATTCAACGAGTAATAGCATAGGAATAAACCACAGCATAATGGCGGCCAATAAAGCGAGAACACCCGCGCCCCATTGCCAGTTGCCTTGAATTTCCTGATCTTTTGACTGAAATAGTCTAACTAAAACATAGGGAATCAGCATCAGCATAGGCAAAAAACCAACGCCTTTGGTTATCACCCCAATGCCCATAAAAAAACAGCCTATAAAATACCAACGCCAGTTCCCGTCTGAGAGCAGATGTCTTAACAAGCCATAACAACCGAGAGTCGTCCAACAACACAGCATTGCATCTATTTGTGCTGTTTTTGCCTGTAAGGTAAATTGAATGGTTAGCAATAATAAGATTGCTGCACGCCAGCCAACCTGAGCCGACCAATAACGGCGACCTAAATCATAGACCAGAAAGGTGGTCATCACAGAGCATATCGCTGAGGGTAATAAAAAGGCTATTTTAATGGAACCAGTAAGCCAGTAAAAGACCGCAATGCTCCACATAAACACAGGGGGCTTATCAGGGTAAAGCTCCCCGCCTCTCATGGGAAAGAACCATTGCCCGGTTTCTACCATTTCTCTGGCAACCTGAGCAAAGCGCGGCTCATCAGCGGGCCAGGGTTCACGCAAACCGAGACCTATAAAAATGAGGGAGACAGCAAAAATAAATAACCAGGTCAGGTTAAACGAGTGGTCATTGCCTGACTTGAAACGGTTTAAATCAAACCAATACGCTATATTCATTGTTACATCAATCTCATTAATTTATTAAGTCGCTAAAGATTCGCGAGTTTGCCCATCCATTTTGTACTGCCGATATAAACGCGCGCTCAGTAAAGAGGAAATAATAAACAGCGCAACACTCACGCCAATTTTCCAGAAAGACAAGACCTCTACACCACTGCCCGCAATGGCAAAAATAATCATTTGTGGCAAGTAGCCAATAAAAGACCCGCCAATAAAATGACTCGCTTTGGCATGAGTCACACCCACCACCAGATTAGTTATCAGGTTGCTGCCTATCGGTAATAAGCGAATAATAATCGTCTTGGTAAAGGCATGGTGATGTAAAAAGCGGTCGATACCGCTTACTTTACTAGGGAATCTTTTCTTAATGATGCGTCTGGCAAAAATCCGCGCAAAGTAGAAGCTTAAAACACAGCCGAAGGTGACACCCAATGTCGCCAGAAGTGTGCCATTAAGTACCCCGAAAGCATAGCCACCTAAAAAGGCTGCTAATTGTCGTGGTAAGCCACATGCTGTCGTCAGCGTACACAGCAAGGTAAAGTAGAAAACACCGAGAGTACCTTTGTTTTTTACCTGACTATCAACCCAGGCTTGATTAAAGTCAGTGACTGATAATATATAGTTAATCAGTAGCCCCAGTAAAATCATACTGGCCAAGGTTAATAATCCTTTTAACAAGGCTTTGTTAGCAAACATAAAAAAACAACCGTCATTAGAAAATAGTAAGGAGCAGTGATAGGATGTGCTGAGGCATGAAGCGCATCTTGCGGGACTTGATGACACAGGCGCTGGGAACGAGAGGGGAGCTACACTAGGCTCTACGCCTCTTCTATGATCTTAGGGAACTTCGCACGTCGCTGCAACCACATAACACCAAACATATCAACGATACCCACCCATAAACGATTCCACACATTATATTTAGAAACACCGGCCAGGCGATTTCTGTGATGTACTTCAGAGACCACAATTTCACCTTGCAGGCGGCATACCAAAGCAGGAATAAAGCGGTGCATATGATCAAAATAAGGCAATAATAAAAAGGTCGCTTTCGGGAATACTTTTAATCCACAACCGGTATCGGGTGTTCCATCCCCTAACAGAGTGGCACGCACTTTATTGGCTAAGCGGGACTGAAAGCGATACCAGGCGGTATCTTTACGGTTTTTGCGGTAACCTGCAATACAAAAATGTTCACCCACCTCAAACTGCTGGGCTTTAATGAGCATGGCTGGAATATCCGCCGGATCATTTTGCCCATCCGCATCCAGAGTCACAATAAGTTCACCTTTAGCTGCTTTTATACCCGAGTAAACAGCGGTGCTTTGCCCCACACTTTGCGCATGTTTAAGCACTCTTAGCTTGCTACGCCCTGCGGTTTTTAAACCAATGATTTCTTCAAAAGTGCCATCGCTACTACCATCATCAATATAAATAATTTCAAACTCATACTGCTCGGCTAGTGCCGCATATATTTCATCAACCAGAGGCTGAATGTTTTCACGCTCGTCTTTTGCGGGGATCACTATTGAAATCGTGCTCATTTATATCCTTAATATCATATAAAATATGATGGTTATTTTAACATTAATTCCTTCTCCATTGCTTTTTCAGTAAAAACTTTATTAACCAGTGCCAGGTGAGCCGCCTTCTCATTTGCAGCGCTTAAAAAACTGACACCCGCTGCAATTTTTTGGGCATCAAATGTTTGCTGCATAATATAGTCTGCACATAGCTTAATGGCAGCATCATTGAGATCATTTTCCATCACCAGCCCGGAATTTGGCTGCATCACTTCAGCGGCTCCATTGTCTCTGGTTGTTATTACTGGACACCCACAAGCCCAGGCTTCTAGGCAGGCATTTGCAAACGGGTCATGTCGGGTTAATAAAACCAGTATATCCACTGCTTGATAGTATCGTGCAACATCACTGACCAAGCCTTTAAATAAGATAAAATCCGTAAGTCCTGCCTCGCTAATCTGCTTTTTCACATAACGGCTATCACCTTTACCAACCACCACCAGATAAGCGTTACAAGCCTGCCCATGTAATTTTTTTAGTACATCGACCGCATGATGCAAGCCTTTACGTTCAAAACCCGAACCTGATAATAATAAGATTTTATCGGCATCCCTAGGGAGTCCCAGTTGATTTCGCAGTGATGCCTTGTCTAACTGAGACCGCTTAAAAACAGTATCATCGAAGCCGTTATAAATGGTCACCATCTTATCTGCCACATGTGGGTACACAGAGACAAGCTGAGAACGTACCAGCTCAGAATTTGCAACAATATAACGTGCCGATTCAAAGCTATTTTTTTCTAACTTAGGCATTAACCAGTGTACCGGGTTCAGCATCCAGGCTTTACTATGTCGGTATTTACCCATGACATTTAACATATGAACGCCATCTCCCGCACGGTAAATATCACATGCCGGACCTTTTTCCAGGCTATAAACAACACTGTCATGCCTGTAAATGGGGAGTTGGTTTATATAGTGCGCATAACGCCAATGCCGCCACCATAACATACCGACTGAGCCGGGTATTTTTTGCGCATTAAACTGACACCCCGCCCATAGCCGATACACCTCGAAATCATCACTAAAACTGACTGCGAGTCGTTCGGCAACTCTTTCAGCACCCCCTTGACCCCTGTTACGGCGAAGCATATAAAGCTGTTGTTTCATTGTGTTATTTATTAATATATTGGGTGACCATAAAAACGTCCATTGATAAGTGCCCCGTTACAGTGCTGAGTTCATTAACGGCCAGTAAATTTGGTGGTACTAGATTACTTTGCAATAGTTGATTATTTTTATGGTTTTTTGAAGGGGGCGTGTAAAAGCAGAGAGGAATAAAACAGCGTTAGCTTTTTCAGGTAACAGCAATATCTTTGTAATTTAAAGCAATTCATTAGGACTGTCAATAAAGAACCACGACTTCTCTCTATACCTTTATACTGTATAATCCTCCGTTAATAAAAGAAAAGTACCTATCGTCTAACACATATTATATGTGCAAAAAAACAGGTAACTTCTCATTATCCACAGGTTCCTGAACGATGCAAAAGCCGTCATTCCTGCATGCCGTTAGCAGGAATCTATGTTCAACGTAGATTCCCAATAAACAGGCAACAGAATGTTCTCCAAGATGATCAATTTCTGCTCTATATCTTAAATTAAATGCCATCCCGCTATATTGCCCACTCCCTTTTTCAAAAAGTTCTCGTTTTTTCGCTATCAGCAAGCGCTTTTTTTCTGCCTATCGGAGAGTTTCCCAAGCTATTATTTCTACTTATTTTTTTATGCTGCTCACTTTATGTGCAGCTAAGAGAAAAAATCTGGCAGCAATATGACATATTCGATTATCTATTATTATTCTGGGCGTGCTCTGGATTTATATCAGCCAGCTTCTCTCCTTTTGAATATAAAGAATGGTCGGGAGCCGTAGGCAACCTGTTTATTCCTCTATCCTTACTGTTCATCAAGTATACAGTCTTTAGCGAAAAGAATTTTTTATTGCTGCTAACCAGCATATTAAGCGGAACGTTATTTGCCACTTTAGAAGGTTTTTGGCAACTTACCAGTCAACATGAAACAACATTGATGTTGCATTCTGTCGGTTTTGTCAATCAATCTGCCATTTATTTATGCATGAGTTTCGCAATCGCCCTACCATTTTGTCTAACGAGAACCCAGCCATTTAAATTTTATTTTGCATTGTTTTTTTTACTCTTCCTTATTTTCTCTACGCTCTATACTGATAGCCGGGGCTCTGCAATAACACTGGCTATCATTGGGATATCAGGCTCATTGATCTGGAGAAAAAAGTCTAGAAAACCGTTTTTAATCACCATCATGACACTGGTATTTTTGACCAGCTCCCTTTTTTACCTAAAAACCCCCATCATTAAAAAAACACTACAGCAAACATCCAAAAATCAGCTCATACCTGAGCGGCAAAAAATCTGGAATAGCTCACTACTGATCTGGCGACATAACCCTTTTTTTGGTATTGGCATTAAAAATTACGAAAAAGCCGATAAAACCATTCAGCGTCAATGGCTGGCCAAAGAAAAGCGCAAATATTCTGCTAAGTTTATGCCGTATGTTCATGCACATAGTCTATATTTCAGTACGTTGGCTGAACAAGGTATTTTAGGAGCTGTTATCATTTTTCTGGTGTTATTGAAAATTGCCCTCCACCTGAAATCTCATTTTCCAAAACCAGAAAGCTCCCAGCTATACTGGATTTTATGGCTATCCACCTTGGGTTGTTCTCAGGTCGTCATCATCAATGGATTGGTCAATACGACCTTACGCATAGAACATGGTTTGCTCTTTGCTATAATGGCAGGGCTATGGCTGAGCTTCAATAAGCATAAAGGCTCCTCAAGTCATTCTTTGACAGAGTGAAGCATATACTTCGCACGGCCACTGTTGCGAAATTTTCTTGCTTAATAGCCTTAAAATCAACAAAAAAACCTATTTTTCTTCCTCACAATCAATCAATGAATTCCTGTTTGATATGACAAAAAAAACATCCAGCTTTAATATTTATAAACGCCTATTAAAGTATGTTATCCCTTACTTCAAATTTTTTATCATCAGTATCTTTGGCTTTATCATTGTTGCCATTGCACAGCCATTATTTGCCGAACTGATTAAATTAATTATTGACACCATAGAGCATGGCAATAAAACGGATCATAAATACTTGCCTGCTTATATCATGGGACTGGTGATGTTTAGAAGTGTCGGCACTTTCTTTGGTAACTATTTTTTAGCCAAAGTATCGGTTAATGTGGTGCATAAACTTCGCCAGCAAGTTTTTAACCATTACACTGAGCTCTCCACAACCTATTTTGATGCTCAAAACAGTGGCCACTTAATCTCCTTGATTACCTATAATGTTGCGGAGGTAACCCGCGCAGTCACCGATTCAGTCAAAATATTTGTCCGGGAAGGACTGACTGCGATAGGCTTATTGGCCTATTTGCTTTGGCTTAACTGGGAACTCACATTGATATTTTTTGCTATCGCCCCCTTTATTGCCATTATCGTTATAAAGGTTGGTAAAAAACTCAGGTCGTTGAGCAAAAATGTACAGGACTCCATGGGTGACATGACCCATATCACCTCAGAACTGGTCGTAGGAAACCGGGTTGTTAAATGTTTTGGAGGCTCTGCTTATGAAATTGAGCGCTTTAAACAAAGTAGTTTATTTAATAAGCGACAATCACAAAAAGTTGCTCTGGTTTCTGCGATTCAAAATCCCATTATGCAACTCTTGGTTGCATCTGCTCTTTCCGGCCTGGTATTTCTAGCGCTTAGCATGATGGATGCCGCCAGCACAGGCGAGTTTGTTGCCTATTTACTGGCGGCATTTATGGTTCCCCGACCGATACAATTATTAACCCGGGCAAATAATGACATTCAGAAAGGCATTGCTGCCGCGAGTGATATTTTTGCGACATTAGATGTCCCGCCTGAGCTAGATCTGGGCACTATCAGGAAAAGTAAAGGCAAGGGAGTACTGCAATTTGAAAACCTTTCATTTAGTTACCCAGGCTCTTCCAAACTTGCGCTCAAGAACATTAATTTAAGCATTCAATCAGGCCAAACCGTCGCGATTGTCGGTGCATCAGGCAGTGGCAAAACGACCTTAACCAACCTGATCCCGCGCTTTTATGACTACTCCACCGGGCGAATATTATTAGACGGTGTTGAAATCAACCAATACACTTTAAAGACACTCAGAGAACAGATTGCTCTGGTCACACAGAATATTACCTTATTCAACGACAGCGTATTCAATAATATTGCCTATGGTGTTCTAAGTGATACCACTGAAGCAGATGTTTTAAAAGCCGCAGATGATGCCTATGCAACTGAATTTATTCAATCTATGGCAAAGGGAATGCAAACAGACATTGGTGAGCATGGCATTCAACTATCAGGTGGACAAAGACAGCGCCTGGCGATTGCCCGTGCTTTATTAAAAAATGCGCCTTTGCTCATTCTGGACGAAGCGACATCAGCCTTGGATACCCACTCTGAACGCTATATTCAACAGGCATTGGAGCACGTCATGGCACATAGAACCACGATTGTTATTGCACATCGCCTATCAACCATAGAAAAGGCGGATGTCATTTTAGTCATGAAGGCGGGTGAAATAATTGAGCGCGGAACACATACTGAATTACTCGCCAAAAATGCAGCCTATGCTAAATTGCATGCCATACAATTCAGCGTATGATTAGGCATCCTTCATTGCTCAGTTTACACTTTAAATTTAATTAACCCCGTCATTCCCGAAGTCTTTTATCGGGAATCTATGCTGCATAATGGATTCCTGCTAAAAGCATGCAGGAATGACGAGAAAAAAGGTCAACTTTATTGGTGGGCAAAAAAAACTGCCCACCCTACTTGTTTTTGTCCCGCGTTA
>DAOVWV010000292.1 GCA_030636485.1 Methyloprofundus sp. | reverse complement strand
CCCGTCATTCCTGCATGCTACCCAGTCAAGCGTGGGCACAAGCTTTAGCAGGAATCTATATGCTTAAACAATGGATTCCCGCTAAAAAACTACGGGAATGACGGGATGTTGTCTACATTTTTTTATCCCGAACTCAGGTTAATTTAAAGTGCTTATATTTTACTGCCATGAAGTAGCTGATCTGCATTGGAACGTATATAGGAACGCTCTGCGTTCCGCGACGCAGAGCGTCGCCCTATGCATTCCCACGCGGAGCGTGGGAATGAGAATATGCAGGGTATCCTGTCTTAAATCAGTCGTCTAAAAACTCTATTATTTACAGTTTCCTAACACTACTCAGTATTAGCCAATGCGCGCAATACATCGGTACGACTAATAATACCCACCAGATCCTGATCTCTATAAACAGGAAAGCTTCTAATAGATGAATTTTGAAATTTATCAGCTAAATCAACAATCCCCATTTCCGCCTCTACCCGAACCACTTCCGTGGTCATAAATTCAGTGATTTTACCTGGTGTACTTTGATTATAGGCCACTTCTAAAACCATTTTTAACGCATCTTTCTCAGAAAACATGCCTATGACTTTATTATGCTCATCAAAAACCGGAGCACCTGTAATTTTATGACTCAGGATTTTTTTAATTGCATCAATGCCCGTCATATCTTTAGTTAATTTAACTAAATGCGTGGTCATATAATCTGCTACTGTAATTTTTGTCAACATAGTTCTCTCCTTAATTATTATTTTTAATTGCCATCAAACTTGTTACGCTTACCTATAGAGAATCAAAAACCAACTTATACTTCGCACGGCCACCATTCTCCTGCCCATTTAGGTATAATTTAGCCGGCTTCAGCCTCAGCTTCTATTTTCTTTCTTTTATCACACTTTTCCACACAAACACAATCCCCAGCACCTGCTCCGCCGCAAGACCCTTTAATTGCTTTACGCCCAAAAATAACACCAACTGCCATCACTACAATGACTAAGAGCATAAATGCAAATGTAACTAAAAAATAAATCATTGTTTTACCTTGGTATATTCAGAAAATAAAGGGGTCGCCCGTTCAGCAAAACCTTGTTCTGTTTTTATAATAAAAAGTACCGCCATTTTTTGCTGTTCGGCAAGTTTATAGCCCTCTTCAGCGCCTAGCACCATTAAAGCAGTAGCCCAGGCATCAGCTTTCATTGTAGTATCGCTCAAAACGGTCACAGAAGCCAGTTTATGTGTAATAGGGTAGCCTGTTCTTGGATCTATGGTGTGTGAAAAACGCTTGCCATCCTGCTCAAAGAAGTTACGGTAATCACCTGATGTCGCCATTGCTATATCAGTAATAGCAAGCACTCTTTGCATTTCACGTTTTTCTGAATTAGGTTTCTCAATCGCAATACGCCAGTTTTTACCCTGCAAATTTACCCCTTTTAGGTGTAATTCCCCCCCAATTTCCACCATATAATCAGTAATACCTTGCTGCTCAAGTATATTTGCGACTTCATCAACAGCGTAACCTTTTGCCAAAGAAGATAAATCAATCGAAATTCCTGGTACTTTCTTACCAAACGTTAACAAACGTCTCGATAAATAAAACTTTTCATAACCGACTTTACTCAGTGCCTGCTTTATATCTTCTGTATTGGGTGCCTGATATTGCATTTTATCCGGCCCAAACCCCCATAGGTTAACTAAAGGAGCAACGGTTACATCAAATGCACCGGCAGATAAACGGCTGATGTCCTGCGCCGTTTCTAGGACTTTAAATAATTCAGGCGATATAAACTGAGCCGCAGTCCCTTCAGTACTGTTAATTAAGGATAGTTCAGAATCCGGAATATAGGTAGACATGCGTTGGTTTATTTCTGTCAACCTATTTGTAATAAGTAACTCTATACTATTCACCTCAGTACCTGCGGGTAATTGGCTTGCTTTAACTGAAAAGCTGGTTCCCATCGTAGAACCTGAATAGTTAAAAGGGTATTTTTTGATGCTGTTATTATTTGCACAGCCCGATAACAAAAAAACGAGGATTAAGAGCAAGCTTAATCCTCGTTTAGAGTGTCTATTTTGCATATTGATTGTTTATATGGTTGTTATAAGGCACATTATTAAATAATGCTTATCATTCATTACAAACAGCACTGCCAGCCCTAAAAGGACTGGCAGTGCTGTATCTAAAGATCATGATGAAATGAGCAGTTACTCATCTTACACAATACTTAACCCCCAAAGTCATCTAGCATGATATTTTCTGGCTCTACACCATTTTCTATCAGCATATTGATAACCGCAGAGTTCATCATAGGCGGTCCACACATGTAGAATTCACAATCTTCAGGTGCCGGATGGTTTTTAATAAACTCTTCCAACAATATATTATGAATAAAACCTGTATAACCGTCCCAGTTGTCCTCTGGTAATGGATCAGATAAACCAACATGCCATTCAAAGTTGTCATTTTCACGCGCTAGCATATCGAAATCTTCTACATAGAACATTTCACGCTTACTACGTGCGCCATACCAGAATGTGATCTTACGATCAGTTTTTAAAGTACGCAATTGGTTGAAAAGATGAGAACGCATCGGTGCCATACCCGCTCCACCACCGATAAAGACCATTTCTGCATCAGTCTTCTTCGCGTAGAACTCACCATAAGGCCCTGATACGATACATTTATCACCTGGTTTCAGGTCAAAAATGTACGATGACATAATACCTGGCGGTACTGAATCAGGCGCACCAGGAGGTGGTGTGGCAATACGTACGTTCAGCATGATTTCTTTTTCTTCAGGATAAGAAGCCATAGAATAAGCACGTAGTGCCTCTTCTTTTACATCTGATACATAACGCCATAAATCGTATTTATCCCAATCTTCACGGAACTCTTCTTCAATATCAAAATCAGAGTATTTCGCAATATGAGGAGGACATTCGATTTGAATATAACCACCTGCTTCGTACTTAATTTCCTCGCCGTTAGGCAATTCTAGTACTAGCTCTTTAATAAATGTTGCAACGTTGTTGTTTGATTTAACCGTACATTCCCATTTTTTCACGCCAAAGACACTGTCTTCGACTTCAATGTTCATGTCGTGTTTAATCGCAACCTGACAAGCTAGACGCTCACCTTCTGCTGCTTCACGTTTAGTAATATGGCCTAATTCAGTGGGCAGAATTTCACCGCCGCCTGAATGGATTTTTACTTTACATTGTGCACATGTACCACCGCCACCACAGGCAGAGGGGACAAATAAGCCACTATCGGCTAATGCAGTTAATAATTTACCACCGACTGGAACATGAATCTTTTTCTCATCATTGATAAGAATTTCAACATCTCCAGAGGCAACTAATTGACTCTTTGCACCGATGATAACAAATACCAGCGCAATCACGATCACCGTGAAAATAATAATTCCTAATGCAATCTCTAGCATTACGATACCTTCTTAAAGTTGAATTCCAGAGAAAGCCATG
>DAOVWV010000029.1 GCA_030636485.1 Methyloprofundus sp. | reverse complement strand
GTATTTAATTTATTTTTTACTTTAAGTTCTTTCTTGTTTGTTCAATGTTTAGCCATGTCCACTTTTTGTCACCTTATGCACGCAAATTTTGTTATTTACTGACAAAAATTGTCACATTGTAAAAGAATCCTAGCGACACACTCAGTCACTTCTCATTATTCATGGGTAAACGCCGATGAAAAGGTCGTCATCCCCGAAGTCTACCCAGTCAAGCGTGGGCACAAGCTTTATCGGGGATCTATGCTGAACATAGATTCCTGCTAACGGCATGCAGGAATGACGGGGTTTTTAGAGTTTAAGTGCCAGAGTGGATAATGAGAAGTGACAATTATCGCTCCCAAACAAGCATCAGCGCGTTATTTACCCTTCTCCGTAACCCTGTGAAGTATAGAATTTACCCGCGTATGAATAATAATAGTACGTTATACTTAAGGCTTAGCATTTAAAAATAAGATTGCTGAGTTAAACAGCAACAAAAAAGGGGTCTACAGGTGAAAAATCATTACGATGTTATTATTATAGGGTCAGGACCTGCCGGTCTTGCCGTTGGGTCTGAATTATCCAAACAACTCAATATTCTGTTAATCGACAAAAAACCGACAGTAGAAGAAGTGGCAAGAAGCTGGCTTATTCCTAAGCTTGTGGTGGATGACGGTAATGCTGAGGACATTGTACAGTTTACCGCGGGTGGGGTACGCCGTTTTACCACACAAACCTTTGCTGGCGTGGTTGAAACTTGGGATGCCAATCTTGAGTATTACTATGCAAAAGAACATGACCTGTTACATTACTGGGGGGATATTATTCGCCAGCAGGGTTCGGAAATCCTGCTCGACTGCTTTTATCATGACTGTAAGATTAATCCCGATGAAGTGCTTATTAATACCTCACAGGGTGATTTCTCTGCCAATTTATTAATTGATGCATCGGGTCATAACTCGCCTATCCGTCGGCAATATGCAATACCCGATAACTATTACTGGTGGTCTGTATCGGGTTGTATCGCTGAATTTCCCAATGGCCTAAATGATATGAAAGTGGGTGATTATATGCTCTGGGGAACTTTTGCGGATAGCAATGCAGACCTGGATGCCTCAATGGAGCATGGCAGGCCCATTCTGGAATATGAAATACTGGATGAAAAAACCTGTTTTATTTTTATTTTCTATCTGCGGAAAAACAAGATGGAAGAAGATGAAATGAAAGAGGAGTTTATGCATGTACTACGTGAAGAGGACTCAACCAGCAACTTTCATGATGTCATCATTACAGAGTGGAAACATGGCTGGTACCCTTCCGGTGGCGCATCTTCGCAAAAGGTGGCTGAAGACAGGCTGGCTTTTATTGGTGATGCAGGTTGCTGGACATCTCCTTGTGGCTGGGGGATGTCTTATATCGTCGCTAATTATAAACATTACGCGCAACAGATAATACCCGCAATACAAGCGGATCACCTGAGTCAATCCCAACTTAAAAAACTCATCAAAGTTAATCTGCATACCCGCTTTCAGGTATTGCTTGATCAAATTGTCACCCACTTCCTTTCCTATGCCAGCTCTACCATGCTGGATCAGTTTATTCGCCTATTTGAACAAGGCGGCCCACTAGAAGATCGCGGCCCTCTTTTATGCGAAAAATTATTTACCCTGACCATGGAAGACGACGACATTAAATTTCTCTTAAAACATATGGCACAATTTCTTGACCTTAAAGAATTGATGCACAGCATGCATGGTGAAGATTATGTCTTATTACTGGAGTTAGTGGGAGAATTTATAGAGGAAGAGGTTTTAAAAGAGGTACACCAGCTGTTCCATATATTTAGTAAAAACAAGGAAAAACCTGATTTTAAAGATGGTATCGCTTTAGATTAAGCGTGCTGTCAATAGCGCGGACTATCAATGAATTTCAACCTTTCTGGCTTTAATGTCACTGACACTTTATACCAAACAGAAAAAAACACCGTCTATCTGGCTGTTCGAGAATCCGATCAAATGCCTGTGGTTATCAAAACCCTCAGTAGTGATTACCCGAGTCATCAGGATATTGCGCGATTTCAGCATGAATGTACTATTCTTCAATCTCTAAAGGGTATAGCCGGTGTCATAGATCTAGTGAGTACGAAAAACCCCACACAGACTCCAGCTCTGGTGATGCAATATATCACCGGGGGCAATCTTGCAAACTTAGACCGGGGAAATCACTTTCTAGGGCTGTTTTTTAACATTGCCATACAGATTAGTCAGGCTATCGCTGATATTCACCAGCACTTTATTATCCATAAAGATCTCAGTCTGAATAATATATTGTGGAACCCAGCCACACAGTCGATAAAAATTATCGACTTTGGCCTGGCGACAGAGCTATCGCGTGAAAAGCAAAGCCAGGATACTGATTTATTATCGGGTTCGCTACCTTACATATCGCCGGAACAAAGCGGGCGCATGA
This sequence comes from Methyloprofundus sp., assembly GCA_030636485.1. Classification (GTDB taxonomy): domain Bacteria; phylum Pseudomonadota; class Gammaproteobacteria; order Methylococcales; family Methylomonadaceae; genus Methyloprofundus. The sequence continues at coordinate 8,244 of DAOVWV010000029.1, read as the reverse complement.
ACCGTGCCATTGATTATAGATCAGATTTTTATTCATTTGGCATTAGCTTATATAAATTACTAACGGGCGAGTTCCCTTTCGATGTTGCTGATAATAACCCGATGACCTGGGTGCATTGTCATATTGCCAAACAGCCAAAACCATTAACACATTGCGACCCTGCCGTTGCTGCTGCATTATCAGCAATCATCAATAAACTTTTGGCCAAAAATGCTGAAGATCGCTACCAGAGTGCTTTGGGAATTAAAAATGATTTAGTGAGTTGTCAGGGTCAATGGCTGAAAACAGGGGTGATTGATCATTTCACAGCGGGCCTACAGGATATTTCAGATCGCTTTGAGATTCCTCAAAAGCTGTATGGGCGCGAAAAGGAAAGCGCTCAATTACTGGAAGCGTTTGCCGATATAAATATTAGTGGCAGTAAACTATTTTTGGTCAGTGGTTATTCCGGCATTGGGAAATCAGCACTCATTAATGAAATTCATAAGCCTATTGTGACCCAAAAAGGCTATTTTATAATCGGCAAGTTTGACCAGTTCCAGCGTAATATCCCTTATTCTGGCATTACTCAGGCATTTAAGGGCTTAATGAAGCAGTTATTGGCGCAGTCCACCCTACAGCTTGAAGTGTGGAAACTGGAACTGTAACTTGCGCTCGCTGACAACGGCCAGGTACTGATAGATATAATCCCTGAACTAGAGCAAATCATTGGCCCACAGCCCTCAATTCCACATTTAGGGACGGAAGAAAACCAAAACCGCTTTAATCGGGTTGTTTTAAAGTTTTTACAGGTCTTTACCCAAAAAGAGCATCCACTGGTTTTATTTCTTGATGATTTACAATGGGCCGATTCTGCCAGCTTAACCCTGATAAAATTATTTATCCTCAATAAAGATCAAAGTCATTTTTTGCTGCTGGGGGCTTACCGGGATAATGAAGTTGATCCGCACCACCCTTTTATTTTGACGGTTGCTGAGCTTGAAAAGGCCGGGGTTGAGGTTCCAAATCTTAGCTTAAACCCCTTACAACTGGATGATATTCATCAGTTGTTAATGGATATGTTCCAATCAGAAAAGCTAAAGACTCTGCCGTTGGCAAAACTAGTCCTTGATAAAACAGCCGGAAACCCTTTTTTTATTAACCAGTTTCTGAAACATATCTATCAAAGCAAATTACTGAATTTTGATGCGAGCCTACAGGCATGGCAATGGGAACTGCAAAAAATTGAACAGCAACAAAGCTCTGCCAATGTCGTTGATCTTTTGCTAACAGAAATGCAATGCTTGCCTGCACAGTGTCAGACTTTATTACGTTTTGCAGCGTGCATTGGTAATGTATTTGATCTTCAGGTACTTGCTATTATTAGTGAAAAGACCTTACCACAAACAGCAAAGGAACTCTGGCCAGCGGTTAAGGCGGGCTTGCTTATAGCGGATGGCGACAGCCATATGCTACTGAGGAATATGGATAATGCTGCGGTACAACAGAATGGCGATTTTACTCATGTTATGGAGCAATTTGTCCATGACAGAGTGCAACAAGCGGCCTATTTACTCATTGATGAACAGCAAAAACAGCAGTTGCACCTTAAAATTGGACGCTTATTATTAAAAAAAACCCCCAAGGAACAATTAGACAATTATTATTTCGACATTGTAGAACACTATAATAAAAGTATCGCCCTTGTGACCGAATACGCTGAACTGGTTGAGCTGGCTCGCTTGAATTTAATCGTTGCACAGAAGGCTAAGGCATCAACGGCTTACTTCCCCGCCTTGCAGTATTTTAGTAATGCTGCGCATTGCTTACAAAGTTTAACGGTCGATCAGGAAGCACGACATTACCCACTGCATTTTGAAATTGAACAAGGAAAAATCGAGTGTAATTTTTTATTGGCTAATAATGATGCAGGGATTAAACAAGCGGATGCCCTATTAAGCCAGTGTAAAACCATTGAAGAAAAGGTCGATGTCAATAATATCCTGATTTTGCATTATGGTGGTGCTGGAAAAATGGATAAAGCCATTGATATTGCACTGGACTCTTTAGGCTATCTGGATGTTAATATTCCTAGAAATCCTAGCCAGGTACAATTACTCTCTGAACTGGCACGTGCTAAATTTAACCTTGGGCGTAAAAAAAATGCTGAACTGATTAATATGCCGCTGTGTGAGGATAAGCGTATCCACATTGTTTTTAGTCTGTTAAAAGAGCTGGTGGCACCTACCTATCTACAAGGCCTAAGCACTTTATTGCCGTATATCATTTTACGCATGTTTAACCTGACACTAAAATATGGCAACAGCCCCATCTCGTCTTTTGTGTATTCAGGCTATGCCCTACTCTGGTCAAAATTAGGGAATTTTTCCGCAGCACATCGTTTTGGCATATTGGCGATGCAAGCCAACGAACAAGTGGATAACCCACCGATGGAAGCGCGCTGTTATTTTATGAGTACCAGCTTTGCTTTATACTGGAAACAGCCTCTTAAAACCATACAGGAGCCCCGCAAAACAGGTTTGCAAAAATTACTTGATACCGGAGAATATTTCTGGGGTTCGTATATTAATCTGTTTGGCTTTTGGCAGGAAGCTGTGCTGTCTAAATCGCTGGATGAATTGTTCGATTTAACCGCAAAAGAAATTCAATTCGCCAAAAAATCAAAACAGATAGAACCTTATTATGTGCATATTTTACATAGAAATCTGTTTAAAAATCTGGCAGGGGATACTTTACACGCAGATAGTCTGGATATGATAGGCGGGGAAGAGGCAGAAGCACTGGCTTATTTTGCAGGTAACCATACTTCAACAATGGGGGTATTCTATCATGTCGTCTGCCGTCTGCTACTGCACTATTATCGTGAGGAATATACCCAGGCGGTTGCGCTTGCAACACAGGATTTTATTAGCGATGATGTCATTCATGACGGCACTTACACCCGTGTTATCTATACTTTTTTTACGTGCCTCTCCATACTTGCCATACAAAAAACGGGCAAACCGGAAAAGTGCCATAAAAAGCGCTATGAAAAAGGCAGAAAAGACCTTAAACAATGGCATACCCTATTTGCTGAAAATTTTTCCTGCCCTTGGTATTTACTACTGGCAGAGGAGGCACGTATAAGCGGGCGCAATCAAGAGGCCATTGAGCTTTATGAACAAGCGCAACAAGCGGCAAATAAGCATGATTCTATCCTCTATGAAAGCTTAAGCTATGAACTCTATGCCAGGTTTTGCCTAGGCAGAGGGCAGCAGAAAATTGCGGCTTTTTTAATGCGTGAAGCGGCTTATCTCTATTATCGCTGGGGGGCGAATGGCAAGCTACAGTTATTGCAAAAAAACTATAGCCGTTTATTTTCGGAGGCACAGCAAGCAACGCAAACTTTCTCTGGCAGCTCTCATACAGATTCAGCAAATACCAGTATCCTGCACAGTACAGGAGAATCATCTTTAGATATCAATACACTGGTCAAAGCATCGCAAACACTGTCTGGTGAGCTGGTTATGGAAAAACTGGTGCAAAAAATATTGCATTTTTTAATTGAAAATGCAGGCGCTCAAAGAGGGCTATTGATTTTAGATGAGGGTGGGCAAATGGTTGTCGAAGCTGAGTGCTCTGCGGAGGATCAACACACGCAGCTGGATCAAGATAGCACACTGCTGGAAGACTCTACTCAGCTGTCCATTACCATTGTACGTTATGTCCTACGCAGTAAAGAGTTGCTAGTGCTAGGCAATGCATTAAACAGCGAAAAATTTGTGACCGACCCTTATCTTAAACAGACAAAGATTAAGTCGGTTTTATGCCTGCCTTTATTTGCCAAAGGAAAAGTCATCGGTGCCTTATACCTGGAAAACAATTTAACAGCCGATACCTTTACACCGAAACGAGTGGAGATACTCAATGTATTAACTGCTGAAATTGCCATTGCTTTGGAAAATGCCCGTTTATATAGGAATTTAGAAGAATATAACCAAAATCTGGAAAACAAGGTCAAAGACAGGACTCAGGTATTGAGTTCAATGAATGCCACTTTATTGGATAAAAATGAAGAAATTCAACAATCAAAATTAATTATCGAAAAGCATAACGACAATATGACCAAAAGCATACGCTATGCAAAGAAAATACAAGATGCCATTTTGCCGCAAAATGAAAGGATGGCAGAAATTCTCCATGATTTTTTTATCATTTTCAAACCTAAACAGATTGTATCCGGTGATTTTTACTGGCTGAATAAAATGCAGGATAAAACCTTTATTATCGTTGCTGATTGCACTGGGCATGGGGTACCCGGTGCTTTTTTATCCATGATCGGCGCTTCATTATTAAACCAGATTATCAAAGAAAAAAAGATTTTGAGCCCTGCCTTGATTTTAGAGCAGTTACATATCGGCATACGCACCGCCTTGCGACAGGAAGATAAAAAGAATCAAGCACATGACGGTATGGATATTGCAGTATGTCTGATAGATTTACGGGAACGGAAAATCACTTACGCCGGTGCAAAAAGACCGCTGTACTTTTACGGTGTACCCATCATAGAAAATACCGCTAATCTGAAAAAAATAGCCGGGGACAGAAAGTCTATCGGTGGGGCACAAAAGGAAAGAAAAAGGTCTTTTTCTGAAACAACATTCCAATATTCGCCTGGAGATATGCTTTATTTATCCAGCGATGGCCTGGTTGATCAGCATAACCGACAGGACAAAAAGTTTGGCTCACTCGCATTACAGACACTGTTAAAAACATTGGCACATAAACAACTGAGCCTACAAAAAGCTATTATTTTAGAAGCATTGAGCAATCATCAGGGAAAAGAATCTCAACGAGATGATATAACCTTGCTGGGTGTTAGATTAGATTAATCATGGTTACCATTTTAATATAAGGGGAAATAAGATGCATCATCTTGATTTATATCAATTTCGTCAAGAGATTAGAGAGCATAGTATTATTTTATCTTTTGAAGGAACGATGTCGCAGGGCGTATTAACGGCATTAATAGATGCCTTACGAGAAAAAGTCATCGCCAATACGACAGATTTACCTAATTCAATGCAATACACCATCCGAAAAATATGCGCAATTCTGGTTGAACTTGCCCAAAACATTCAAACTCACTCTTTGGAACAGGCTTTTCAAGGTAATACTTCATCAGGCCTGGGTATTATTGTTGTCAGAGAGGGCAAAACCAGCTTTACTCTCACCTCAGGCAATAATATGTTAAAAACTAATGCAGATAAACTTGCAGCCTATTGTAGCCAGCTTAATGATCTTGACGAGGTGGGACTGAAAGTGCTATATAAAGAGGCTTTAAGAAAAGAGAGGGCTAATCACTCTAATGACGGGGGAATAGGTTTGATTGACATGAAACGAAAATCAGCCCAGGGTTTTGCATATGACATACAAGCGATTGATGATAAAGTCGTGTTTTTCTCTCTTTCTGTTAATCTGGATAAGACTGTTTAAATGAAAAATATAAATAAAGAAGCAACGAGAGAAACCCTGAAAGTAGATTGTAATGCAGAGAGTGGAACCATTACTCTGGAAGGCATCTCTTACCCTCAGGATTCGGCTGATTTTTTTGAACCTATATCTGACTGGTTAAGTTGTTATCTCAATGAAATAGATAGCGCCATTGTTTTAAAAGTAAAAGTCAGTTATTTAAACAGTAGTTCAACCAAGTTCTTATTTGAACTTATTGATAAAATGGAAGCGTATTTTATTAAGGGGGGAGAGGCAAGTGTTAGCTGGTATTATGTGGAAGATGATGAAGATATTAAAGAAGCAGGGCTGGAGTTCAAAGAGGATCTAGAACTGCCATTTGAAATGCTCTCTCTTAAGTCGGTTTAAAAAGTTGCGTGACGGGCTATATTAGATGTCATAATATAAGCCTTTATACAACTTTACTACTATGGTACATAGTAATGAATGATATTGACAAAATGATGCGAAGAGTCTTTAAAAAAGAACGGGCAATTGTAGAGAAATCTAAAACAGTCGTAGAGAGAAAAGGCTTAACTTATGAAGAGTTACAGCAAGAATACATTCAATTACTCAATGCATATCAATCACTACTTAATGAATCTTCAAAAATAACCAAAATTGGTGATATTAACCAGAAAAAGCTGTTTGATGCCAATTCAAAAATTGAAAGCCAAAAAGAAAAGCTATATACCTTATCAGTCACTGATTATTTAACCGGCAGTCATAACCGGCGTTATATATTAGAAACGTTAGGCCTGGAGTTTATGAAAAGTGAACGTTACTCATTAAGTTTAAGTTGTATTTTGATAGATATTGATAACTTTAAGCGTATTAATGACAATTACGGTCATCAGGTAGGAGATTATGCGCTAAGAAAAGTATCTGACACCATTCAGCAAACCATTAGAGAAGTGGATCTATTTGGGCGTTATGGTGGTGAAGAATTTCTTATTATTTTGCCTAATACCAAGGTATATGATGCGGCTATAGTCGCCGAGAAGGTCAGAAAAATAGTCGCTGAACTGAAGCTTGAAAGCGGAAACATGGAGAATGAATCTTTTATGTTAACCCTAAGCTTAGGTGTTGCTGACACGCAGACAAGAACACCAAAAACAGTGGAAGAACTGCTTTATAATACTGATAAAGCACTCTATCAGGCTAAAGACAATAATAAAAACCAATATGTTGTTTATGCATAAATCAGCGCCTAATATCAGCACGGAATCTTAATCTTGATGGATAAAATAGACCGCGATATTATCAACACCCTACAGGATGGCTTCCCCATCTGCCCATCACCTTATAAACAGGTCGCACAGCACATAAACATCACCGAACAGGAGCTGATAACACGCTTGGAAAAACTACTGGAAACAGGTGTATTATCCCGCTTCGGCCCGATGTACCATGCCGAACAGATGGGCGGTGCTTTATCGCTTGCCGCCATTAAAGCACCTGCAAAAGATTTTGCTAGCATCGCAGAAAGCATTAATGCTTTTCCGGAAGTGGCGCATAACTATGCACGTGAACATGCTCTCAATATGTGGTTTGTGCTGGCAACCGAAACACCGGAACAAATACAGCAAGTAATTAGCAAAATAGAAGAAAAAACAGGGCTTACGGTTTATAATATGCCGAAAATACAAGAATACTTTGTCGGTTTAAAACTACAAGCCTAATGGATAAAATAGACCGTAAAATCATGACTGCCACTCAGGCAGGCTTACCTTTAACAGCTGAGCCATACCAAACCCTCGCTGAGCAAATAGGCATAAGTGCCGATGAAGTGATGCAGCGTTTAAAAACGATGCAGGAAAACGGTATTATTCGCCGCATAGCTGCCGTGCCTAATCACTATAAGCTAGGCTATCAACATAATGGCATGACAGTCTGGGATGTTGATGATCAGTCTATTGATGCATTAGGCAAGCAGCTAGGTGCATTGGATTTTGTCAGTCATTGCTATCACCGCCCACGACACTTACCGGAATGGCCTTATAATTTATTTGCCATGATACACAGTAAAACGGCGGCAGGTGCAGCCGAGCAGATTAAACAAATAGCGGCTTTATTAGGCTCACATTGCCGCTCTCATGAAGTGCTGTACAGTACAAAAATATTAAAAAAAACCGGTTTAAGGATTAGCGCAAAAAATGTTTCGCCTTAGTCAATTTATGCGTGAGGTATTGCACCCTACCCCACTAAAAGCCACTCGCAAACCTGCCGCTCCAGTGGTGATCTGGAATCTGATTCGACGCTGCAACCTGACCTGCAAGCATTGCTATACCACCTCAGCCGATATTGATTTCCCGAATGAACTGAGCACCGAAAGTATCTATAAAGTCATGGATGACTTGAAAGACTTTAAAGTGCCGGTATTGATTCTTTCCGGCGGCGAGCCTTTATTACACCCGGATATTTTCAATATTTCCAGACGCGCCAAAGAAATGGGCTTTTATGTTGCACTATCCAGTAACGGCACTTTAATTAGCGCAGACAATATTCAACAAATAGCTGCAATCAACTATCAATATATCGGAGTCAGTTTAGATGGCATCGGCGCAACCCATGATGCATTCCGCCAGCAAACAGGTTCGTTTGATGCTTCACTGCGCGGCATTCATTTATGTCGGGAGCAAGGTATTAAAGCGGGAGTTCGTTTTACCTTAACTCAGGATAATGTGCAGGATTTTCCCGCCATGCTGCAATTAATGGAAGATGAAGAACTTGATAAGTTTTATTTATCACACC
>DAOVWV010000249.1 GCA_030636485.1 Methyloprofundus sp. | reverse complement strand
TCAGTAACAATGATTGTGTCGCCCGTTTATCAGGGGATGAATTTGCCTTATTGCTGCCTCCCAAGAGTACACAGCAACAAGCACTGGACTGTGCCAGCCGTGTCGTTAAACAAATTCAAACAAGCCTAGCTGAAAGCTTTTATATAGAAGAGACCGAAATTTTCATCTCAGCGAGTATTGGTGTTGCCTTATACCCCAAAGATGGTGATAGCGCAGAAAGTATCTTAAAAAATGCTGACCGTTCTATGCATGATGTTAAACAAATGGGCAAAAATAATTACCGCTTTTTTTCAGCCGAACTGGAACAATTGACTCAGCGCAAATTTCAACTGGAAAGAGATTTGAGGAATGCAATTCAGGCATCTGAATTAGAGCTGTATTATCAACCTCAATGGAATTTTAAAACAGGGAAACTCTATGGCCTTGAAGCATTAGTGCGCTGGAACCACCCACAAAAAGGAATGGTTTTTCCTGATGAGTTTATCGCTGTTGCAGAAAAGAGCGGTCTAATTTATCAGCTTGATATGTGGGTTCTGGAAGCTGCTTGTAAGCAGCTTAATCAGTGGGAGAGCGAGGGGTTGAACTCTATCCAGGTATCGATAAATATGTCCGCCACACAGTTTTCCACACCTAATTTAGTCGAAAATACAGCAAGCCTATTAACGCAATATGGAATCAAACCCAATAAATTAGAGATAGAGATTGTTGAGTCTATCCTGATGCAGGATTCAGAACAGACACTATCAACACTGAAAGCGCTTAAAGACCTTGGTATCCGGATTGCTGTTGATGATTTTGGTACCGGATATTCTTCAATGGCCTATTTAAGTAAATTTCCGATTGATGTCTTAAAAATAGATAGAACATTTGTGGTGGAAATAGACTCAAGCTCTGCGGCAAAAGTGATTGTAGAATCTATTATTCAGATGGGAAGTAAATTAGGCTTGATGATAGTGGCAGAAGGTATAGAGACGGTAGAACAAAATCATTTTCTGGCAAAACAGGGCTGCACCTTTGCCCAGGGGTATTTTTATAACAAGCCTATGCCGGTCAATGATGTAGAAGAGCTTTTACGGCATGCGGCATAAACTCCTGCTTGAACAGCTCTCAATTGTGAACCATCAAGGGCAGTTTTTTTGCTATGGAACAAACCCCAAACAACATTTAGTTAGTTAGGCTATATATAGCCTAACAGGCCTAACAATTCATAGCCAGACTCCAATAGAAATTGCAATCAGTATTGCAGCAGGATTAATTAGCGAAATAAACCACGAGAGTAAAATATGAAATGGCGTACTCGTAGAGTAAGTAGCAATATTGAGGATAGAAGGGGTTCAGGCGTACGGTCTGGGACAAAAAAAGTAGGTGGACTGAGTGCCATTATTATTACTTTGGTAGCGATGTATTTTGGAGTTGACCCTAGAATTGTTCTTGGACTACTGGAAAATACAACTGGGCAGAGCCCTAGTACACAACAGTCCAGCTATCGCCCCTCTGTAGAACAGCAGCAACTCGCTGAGTTTACCGGCGTGGTTTTAGCTGATACTGAAGATACCTGGAATGCTATCTTTCAGCAGCAGGGAATACGCTACCAAGAACCGAAGCTGGTTTTATTTACCAATACCGTGCGCTCTGCCTGTGGACATGCAGAAGCTGCAATGGGCCCCTTTTATTGCCCTGGCGACCATAAAGTGTATATCGACCTAGGCTTTTATAAACAGCTGAAAACACAGCATAATGCACCGGGAGACTTTGCCCAGGCTTATGTTATTGCCCATGAAGTTGGACATCATGTACAGAACCTTCTAGGCATTTCCACTAAAGTTAGTCAGGCACAGCAGAGAATGAGTAAAGAAGATGCCAACAAACTCTCTGTCAGGCTGGAATTACAGGCGGATTGCTTTGCAGGGCTTTGGGCACACCATACGCAAAAATCCAAACAGATTCTTGAGCAGGGCGATGTAGAAGAGGCACTCAATGCTGCTAGCCAAATTGGAGACGATCGTTTGCAGAAACAAGCTAGAGGCTATGCCTCCCCTGAGTCATTTACTCACGGCACGTCTCAACAGCGCGTTAAGTGGTTTAAACAAGGCTTTTCTGATGGCTCTGTACAAGGGTGCAATACCTTTTCAACCCTATAGAAAACAGATAAAAACAAGTCAATTGATCAAGTTATTTCTTACCCCCTCCCCTTACAAGAAACTTTAATATATTCCAGAGGAATGCAATAGCTTTAGCTATTGCTGCCTGGAAAGACCTAAAGCGTGTCATTCTAGATCTATATCCCCTGTTAAGTTTGTAGCCCTAAATGTTTCCCATAAAAAAAGGGGGAGCGATAAAATCGCTCCCCCTTCTGTTAATGCCTGATTATAACAACTCAGACGGTTTAAAGAATAACCCCGTTATGACATTATTTATCCGCAATAACGACATAACCTGGCTCAGTTGTTTTAATGATCACAAAACCTTCTTCTTCCGCATTTGCAGGAAGGATCATCAATACATCAGCAGACGGGATAGCTTTGACAGTACTCAAATCCCAGTTAGCTATAACAACATTAACCTGACTTGGACTGGTTTTGTTACCTTTATAAGCAACTTTAATAAACATGGTCGCACCGTTAAAGCTGGTCACATGTTTTTTAGCGCCATCACGTACATCAAAGTAAAATACATCAGAACGTAATTTTCCATAGCTACGTGCATCTAGTACACCTTGAGCAGCATTCTCAGCACCGTTAAGCATTCCCATAGCACCTCTATAAGTAGGGAACAAGATGTTATTAACGGTATTGCCATCAATCGCTGCAGCCATGCTTCTTAATGTAAAGTCACCTTTATTGGCCGTAAAAAAGAAAGCATCAGCACTTGGTAGATCCGGTGCCATAATGGCTCCTAGCTGTGGACCGGCAATTGCCAACAGGTCTGCTTTACTCATTTTACTAAATTCACCAATAGATTCATCTGCACTAGAGTTTTTCAGTACGGTCATAAATGGATCGATTTTAGTGTCATACAAAATATCATCGACATTTTCTGTGACATCACCATTTTCCTGAATTCTCATATAAGGCATACCCAGAATATAACGTCCTTCAGCCACTAAACGCGCATCAGGAATAGTTCTGAGTGTTTTTACATTCGCCTTACCCATAATACCCTTAGGTGAAACCAATGCACTGAATGCACCGCTTTGCTTACGCTCATGACACTCTTCACACTGTACAGAATCCGGCGATGGACGTGTATTATGCGAGATAATATACTCATTTGACTCGGTCAAAACCTCTGCTGTATCAGGGTTTTTATAGCCTTTTTTACGCAGCAAACTATCATAAGCAGCTTTTACAGCCATAAATGATTCATAAGTTTCAGGCTTACCAAATCTAAAGCCATGACGACCTTGACTCGCACTAACCTGGCCTAATTCTTCACCCGTAATCTGATCCTTGATAATACCAAAAAAGTTGCCTTCTGCATCCTGACCTTTTTCAAAAATTGAATTAAGTTCAGAACTAACCAACACTCGACCACTTACCTTATCTTTCCAGTAGCTACGTATTCTAGGGTTATAAGGTACCATTGTAGACATGCCATTTTCTGCAATTCTATAACGGAACAGGATTTGAATCGGATTGCCTCTGCTTTTCTTACCATTAATATGACAAGCCTGACAGGAAACAACATCAAAGTGAGTCTGAGTAATACGAGTCAAACTCTCTTGACTATACCCAGCCATATCGCCATTACCTTTCCATAATTCACGATGTGCCTCTAATAAATTATCATGACTCGAGGGAACAACTGCATTCTTCGCTTCCATGTGACATTCTTCACAAGACTTAGCATTTGGCGCATAATCTAAATCATTACGCACATCCATATCAGAGTTTCCTTTAGGAAAATCATGATTAGCATCTAAATCAACATTCATTTTAGGTGATTTAAAATACTGCTTAGAATGACAGCTATTAC
>DAOVWV010000375.1 GCA_030636485.1 Methyloprofundus sp. | reverse complement strand
GTTAATGATCTTCTTAAAGGTGTTTATGAAAAAAACCCAGCCGTCTGGGCGATGATGTCCTCCGACGGCCGCTATGGGCAAAGCAACGAATAGCGCTCTACCCATTGTTTAATGCCATCTATTTCGCTACAAATATTTATCTATCTCATGCACCTTAAGCCCCCACGCCATAAGGCGTTCAACTCGCTGGTTAGCCTTATTTAAGCGACTCGCAAAAACTTCAAAAATCTGCTTATAAAAATGATAGCCTAAAATAGGATGAGCATCTAAAAAAACATCCAACCTTTTCCCATCAATTTCAATCACACTACCATCAGTGACAGCAATAATGGTTGCCATTCTTTGACTTTCCTCATACAAGCATGCTTCACCAAAAACACTACCAGCGTCCAAATCACAAAAACCGGGCTGAATAACCTTTTGCTCACCCAATTCTACATGCCCCGTCACCCTTAAAACACCTTCCTGTATAAAAAACAGGCTATTAGCCAACTCCCCTTGCTTTACAATCATTTCATTACTTTTAAAATCGAGCTGCTTCCAGGCATCGTCTTGAACAAACTGAGGGCTCTGTATAATTTCTTTTAAAACATTTTCCACAATCACACCTAGCTATCGGGGATTAATACAACTGAGTCAGGAAGTAAGTCTTCAATTGCCTGCTTCAATTGTAATTTTGCCGCGTTATCACCATGCACTAGCCTGATTTCTTTTGGCTTTTTACGTAGCCCTTTAATAAATCGTAATAAACCTGCCTGATCTGCGTGGGCAGAATAACCGCTTAATGTATAAACGGATGCACTTATATTATAGCGTTGACCATCAAGTTCAACATAACCCTGTCTATCCGCATATTTTTGAATCACCCAGCCAGGCGTAGCAGTTGCCTGATAACCGACAAATAAAATATCCGTACGCTTATCCTCAATCAATGCCTTTAAATAATTAACGATACGCCCTCCGCTACACATACCACTGGCTGCTATCACTATACAGGGTCTTGCTGTTTTTTTTAAGTAAGCGACCGTGTTTATGTGATCTTGATGAGAATTTATTGTCGTTAGCTGTTCAAAGGACAAAGGATGCCGGCCAGCCATCACTTTATTTTTAGCCTCTTTATCCCAGTAGGGGCGTAATTTTTTATAAACTTCTGTAAATTCGCTTGCCAAGGGAGAATCAATGATAATTTCCAGATCATCCCAGTTTTCGGTTTTGACTCGCTGAGCCTGCTTGGAGTGATGAATAATATCTTCTAGTTCATAAAGTAATTCCTGAGTTCTGCCTATGCTAAAAGCTGGGATTAGAATAACACCTTTATTAATGAAACATTTTTCTATAATCTGTTTTAATTGACTTTTTCTGTGCCGCCGCTGTTGGTGATTTTTATCGCCATAGGTACTCTCCAGCACCAATATATCTGCTTTATAAGGCGATTTTGGGGCGGGCAACAAAGGTGTATAAGATGCACCTAAATCACCGGAAAACACAATGCGCTGTTTATTATAGGCACATTCAATATAAGCTGAGCCCAAAATATGACCAGCTGGCTTTAATTTAATTTTTAAAACATTCCGGGTATTTTTTAATGGAATTAGCTGCCATTGCCGATAGGGCACTGCAACAATCATAGTATGGATCAATGCCAGAAATTTCCCCACTAACGCTTTGTCTTTAGTAAACCCTATTTTGATTGCATCTTTTAATACCAATGGCAGTAATTCTGCCGTAGGCTCTGAACAATAAATAGGCCCTTTAAATCCAGCCGCTAATAAATAAGGAATACGCCCCACATGATCAATATGACAGTGACTAACAATCAATGCCTGTATTGTAGAAACAGGGAAATCAATGCTTAGTTGCTCAAAGCGTGAACCATTAGGCGATATCTCAGCTCCCTGAAATAAACCACAATCTATCAATACTGAGTTGTCAGTATCTAGATGTAATTCATGGCAAGAGCCTGTTACACCACTGACAGCACCATGATGAGATATTGTTAATTTTTGTCTAAGCATTTTTGTTAACAGATGTTGTCGCTACGAACTTAAGACGGGGCAATAAACAGATAATATCCCTTAGAAGCAGTAAAGTGCGGTATGACTACCAGCGCCCCAAAAGACTGGCAGTGCTTGCGCATATTATTAATGTTATCCAGCAATGCAATATTTTCTATACAAGCGTAAAAAACCAAAACCTGAAAGCATTAAGGCCAATACACCAGGAGCAGGTATGCTCGTGACATTTACTTCAGCATCACTTAAATTAACCGGAGTAATATCACGAAAATCAGAATCTGTTAAAGATACATTATTCAACGTTAGAAAATCACTTCCAGAACCAATGACATCAAATGAAATCGTTGCTAAAATTGTTGCTGTCGAAATATTTACAGGGGATAATGTAGTTAATTCAGCAAAGGTAATTGAATCTGAATAAATTGTTTTATCGACTAAAAGTGTTGATGGATTAAATATTTCACCACTTATAATAGAAGTCGCTGTTAGCATAGTACTGTCAAAACCCAGGGCAAGCTCAAACCCCGCTATGCCTAACACATTATTCAGAATAATATCCACATCAAAACTTGTACCAATATCAACATTAAGCTGATCATCAATCCCCCCCCCAGAAATTAAATCGACTGATAGCTCAGCGGCTGGAACATTATTAATAAAAATAATAAAGAAAAGAAGGATATATTTGAGAGTAAATGCAGTTTTCATAGGAATATTTGTTATTGTTATTGTTAT
>DAOVWV010000202.1 GCA_030636485.1 Methyloprofundus sp. | reverse complement strand
ACGCGGACAAATAGGCATAAAGTCATGTGCCGTAAAATCGTAATGACAGCCCAGCTGCTCGGCTAATTGCCATATTTTCGTGGGGAACCCTAAGACCTGATGATAGTGAATTCGACTGATACCCAGTTCTGACAAATCCTTAACCAGTTGACCATAGTCCTCCGGATAATGATAGATCAGTGTATAACCAAAGCGTGAATCCTGTAATTGCCACTTACCTGGAGTAATGACACTCAGCTCTAAAACAGCTTGCCGCTGCGCCTCAAGTAACTGCGCTAAATGCTCCCCATGTGCTTTTGCCCCGCCCCCCAAGCCATGCATAACAAACAAAAAGAATTGACTGGACTTTTTCTCCAGCAACAAAGCTTTTAACACCCGGTTTCGCTGCAAAGCGATAGGATCCTGTTTAATAAAGCGCTGTATCATCACCTCATAATCAGGGTAAATCTGTTCAAGAAGAGCCAAATTTTGTGTAATACGCGCCTGTTTCGTATCCGCAAATGAAACCGAGCCGTGATGCTGTACAAAAACATCGCAGGCTAAAACATGCCGCCACCCCAGATTAGCCGCGCGCAAACAAAAATCATTTTCTTCGCCATATCCTTGCTGCCATTTCTGCTCATCAAAATAGCCAATATCCAGTAGAGCTTCCCGCTTGATCAACATACAAAATCCAACGGCGGTTGGCAAGTCAATAATTTTTCCCTGGTTATATTGACAAAACAGCCCATTTAATTGCGCTAAACTGACACCGCTAGGCAAGTCATTATCTTGATTAAAAAGAGGAAAACTACAAATCGTTGCATTATTGGAAAAAGGAGTCACCGTCGCAATATTTTGATTTTGCTGGCTCGCTACTAATAAACGATCCAGCCAGCCATCAGCGACAACAGTATCCGAGTTTAATAAAACCACATCTCGATCTGGATGTACCCGCATCCCTTTATTAACAGTACCGACAAAACCCAGGTTTTCACTGTTCTCTACCAAGCTAAAGCCTTGCGCTTGCGCCATCGCCTGCAATTTATATTTCAATCGACCATCGGGAGAATAATCATTTAAAACAATCAGCTGAAACGCCACTGTTACTTTCGCTGTCAGCACACTCTCTATGCACTGTACGGTCTCTTCATAACCTTGATAAACCGGAATAATAACATCCACTATTGCTGATTTATTGACCTTAGGCTGAGTGATTTTAGGAGCTATTTTTAACTGAACCTGCTGCGGCATGCCTGCCTTTTGACGCAAAGCTTTAATAGCCGGCTCAATGACCTGACTACGTGTCCAGGCATTAGCATCAATACCAGCCTTTAACCAGTCACTATCATCCCCCTCTGAGGACTTTAAAAATTCTGCCGCCCTGACTAAAGAGCGAATAATCAGATCTTTTGGAGTCAAAATAGTATGCCGAGGCACAACCAGAGCCTTGGTATTGTGAAAATAAAGTGCAACTTTTACACAAGGCTCTATAATAAACCTATCAGGAACATCAACTTCGAAACCTACCCGTCCACTGGATAAACTATATTTTTTCTGCATATCAATGCGGGATTGATCACATACTGTAGTTATCGTATGCTCATCATTAATAACTATATCAATGGTGGCCGGTAGATCAGGGTATGACTGATTAAAGACACACCCTTTAATTTTTTTGTAGTCGACTTGCTCCAATACACCATGGTGTTTATGCTGTATTTTACCTATTGCTGAATACAATAATTCATTTGCAGGGTTAATTATATTAAGCTGCAAAGTATGTAATTGATTATCAAACACTTGGGCTGGCAATTTTTCAATCAGTTCAAAAGCCTGCCTACCAATATATTCCATGCTATAAAATAGCTCATCATCCAGCAATAGCTGAACCGAAAAAATTGCATTTGTCAGCGTCCGCTGCTGAAAAGAAGCTTTTACCCTAGCCCCTTGCTCAATAAGCAGCTTACAGTCAAACTCTCCATCCCCCAGCTTTACACGCCCCTCAGGTAATAATTCACCGGTCTCTGAATAAATCAGCTCCATTTGTCGCAGTTCACCTTGCAAACATTCATCCGCTATAGGCATGCTAAAGCCACATTCCCCCAATGGCTCCGTATAACCCAATTGTTGACAATCTTGATCAGCGAGCACCGAAGAAATCTTTTGTTTATTTTCATAGAGATCAACCCGAACAGGCCGTGATAAATTAGCCGAATTCTTCGCCCAACCAATAATACGCTGCTGCTTTACACCCAGTACATGGGCTTTGAAGTCCGCTATCTTAGTTGAAATATTTTTAACATCTGCTGTATTTTTTTCAAATTTAGGCATTAAAAAACTTGCTAATGTTGCTTCAGCGGTACTTTCTTGTGATAACTTTTCCAGCAATTCCTCACGGGTGATTTTTTCAGCCTGTGCAAAAGATAGAGGAATGCTAACAGACTTACTATGACTTAATATGCCATACAACTTATCTACTGAACTCGCTTTTACAAACAGATGTAACGCGCCATCCTGCCATAAACCTAATTGTTTTTGCTGCTCAAATACGCCTTGCTCGCTTACATAGCAAAAGATTAAAGGCAAGATATTACTATCCCGCTCAATTTCCCACGGTAAGCGTATGAACAGTAGTTCATCCGAAATTTGATATAACTCTTTTACAGGGTACGCATAACGTTTAATCAATGCGTGAATCAGCTCATCATCTAGATCATTAAAGCGTTGCCGGGTATGTTGCAATAAACGGGTAAAGAATCGCGCCTGTACAGGTTTATTATAGGATAGTAGCAGTTTTTTAGGTAACAGCGTGATTGTTCCCTGCTCGACCTTAGATAAAACCTGCTCAGTCTCCTGCGACAGAATACTTAAGCTGTTTTTTCGTGCCGTTAGCTTATGAGTCCTTGCATCCACAATAATGAACATCTCTAGAGGGCTGGTCATCTGTACCGCAAGAAACGGTTTAGGCAATGACTCGCCATTGAGTAAAAAATCAAGCGCTCCGCTTAAAGGCACTTCCATTCTCCAGTGCACGACTAGCAACTGCTCTACTTTATATAACTTTAACTGGTTTTTATTAGGCATAGGTAAAAAATAAAATTAATCTTCGCGCAATGAGCGACGCATATTATCAATAATCGGCTCTAAAATAAAATCAATAAAGGTACGCGCACGCGTTTGAATAAAAGCGGTAATCGGCATTCCTGGATATAAAACAATATTGTCAGGCAGTTGTTTTAGAGATTCATCTGCCCCCTGAATATGACATAAATAATAAAACTCTCCCCGATTAACAACATCCTCAATCACATCACCGGCAATATAAATCACCTCCCCTTCTAATAATGGTGTGGTACGTCGATTATAGGCTGAAAGCTGAATATGTGCCGCCTGCCCCAAATGCACACTATCTATGTCGCTGGTATTAATCTTTGCTTCAATAATGAGCTCATTTTTTTTGGGTATAATTTCCATCAAATCAGCGCCTGGCTGAATCACACCACCGACGGTATTAACCTGTAAATTAATGACCTGGCCATCCAGCGGCGCACTAACAACTGAACGCTCAAAAGCATATTGTGCCGGCCTCAAGAGCTCCTGAATTTCCAGTAATTCTTTCTGCAACTCTTTTAACTGGTCATCGGCTTCCTGGGTATAGGTGTTTTTCAGAGTAATAATACGTAATTGCGTTTCAATGATTTTTGATTGCGCGATTGCTTTTTCTGCCTGTTGCGCTCCCAACCGCTCACGTTTTTCAGCTAATAGACGTTCTTTCTCCCAAATTTTAGACTGCTCTCCATAGCCCTTTTTCTGTAAGTTAGTACTTGCCACCAGGCTTTTTTTAATATACCCAATGCTTGCCTTAATCGCCTCAACTTCTTTCCCTAGACCTGCTATCTGATTTTTGGTTTGGCCAATTTCCTGTTTGAGTAAATCAACCTGATCCAGGTAACTTTTCCGTTTTGAATTAAATAATTCAGTTTCATTTTTCAGCAAGTTTTTTATTTTTTCATCCTCACTCGCTAATAATTCAGCGGGAAAAACAATCTTTCTGGCATATTTCTTCTGTGCAATTAATCGTGACTCCTTCGCCATTGCTGATTTAGAGCGGTCAGTCAAAATATTCACTTGCGCACTGGTATTAATATCTTCCAATATAATTAACGGCTCACCTTTTTTGACAAAGCTACCTTCGCGCACGTTAATTTCTTTAATAATCCCGCCTTCCAGATGCTGTATGATTTTTCTATTAAAATCAATTTTAATAACACCTGAAGTAATCACAGCGCCATTAATAGGTGCAGTGATACCCCAGATAAAAAATCCAACCAATAGTATCACACCATAAAAAACACCATGCCGGACAATAGTCGTTGACTTGCCCGTTGTATCAACAGGAATACTTGGCAAAAAATAATCAATCATTTTTT
>DAOVWV010000297.1 GCA_030636485.1 Methyloprofundus sp. | reverse complement strand
CTTTAAAACACGAGCCTGTAAATCAGCATTCACAGGCGCAGGTGTTTTACCATACTCGCCTTTAAGAACACCGGCCGTTTCTTTGCTAATAGACTTATAACGCTCGCCTGTCATCACATTCAGTACCGCTTGTGTACCGACAATTTGCGACGTTGGCGTGACTAAGGGTAAAAAACCTAAATCTTCACGTACCCGCGGAATCTCTTTCAGTACTTCATCAAATTTATTTGCCGCGCCTTGCTGTTTTAGCTGGCTTTCCATATTAGTCAGCATACCACCGGGTACCTGAGCCAACAGAATTCGGCCATCAACGCCTTTTAAGCTACCTTCATGCTCGGCATATTTGCTACGTACTTTTCTAAAATAAGCCGCAATATCTTCCAGTTTTTCTAAGTCCAGACCTGTTTCACGTGCCTGTCCTGCCATGCTGGCAACAATTGACTCTGTGGGGCTATGACCATAAGTCATACTTAAGGAAGAAATCGCGGTATCAACATTATCAATTCCCGCTTCAATCGCTTTAATTAAGGTGGCAACACTTAAGCCTGTGGTCGCATGACAATGCAGATGAATCGGAATATCAACAGTCGCTTTAAGCTGAGAGACTAAATCATAGGCAGCATACGGCGTTAATAGACCTGCCATATCCTTAATACAGATAGAGTGAGCACCCATATCTTCAATTTGCTTGCCTTGTTCAAGCCATTTGGCCGTTGTATGTACCGGGCTTAAAGTATATGAAATCGTGCCTTGTGCATGAGCATCGGTATTCAACACTGCTTTGACAGCATGTTCGATATTACGCATATCGTTCATCGCATCAAAAATGCGGAATACATCAATGCCATTAACCACACAGCGTTCTACAAATTTATCGACTACATCATCCGCATAATGCCGGTAACCTAAAATATTTTGCCCACGGAATAACATTTGCTGCGGTGTATTGGGCATGGCCGCTTTTAATAGGCGCAACCTTTCCCAAGGGTCTTCCCCTAGGTAGCGTATACACGCATCAAACGTAGCACCACCCCAGGATTCAATGGACCAATAACCAATTTGGTCTAATTTTTCGCAAATAGGCAACATGTCTTCTATGCGTAAACGTGTTGCTAAAATAGATTGATGTGCATCTCTTAAGACGACTTCAGTTATGCCTACAGGCGTATTGTTCGGTGTCATTTTTGTTATATTCCTATGACCTTTTACGTCGTGGGTTTGCTTACATTTTTAGTAAGTGTCTGGTTTTAAAGCCTTTTGAGCAATAAAATAGTATGATTTTACAGGCTATTTATGTTTTGCCCTATGCTGATGAACCGCTGCCGTGATTGCCGCAGTAACTATGGGCGTTACTGTATTTGTGGAATGCACCTGACTTGGAGATGTGCTCGCATGAGTGACTTCAGCTTCAGGAAGAAAAGTCGCTACACAATATGCCATTAATTTTACGGCACCAATTAACATCACCAGGAAAAGGAAAACAATGCCCATTCCGGTGAGCATTAATTCAACTCCTTGCGTCATTGCTTCATTCATAATTACTAACCATCGTTATTGTATTACCTGCATTATACAATAAATTTGTCATTTTTTCGAGATTCGACGCAGGGTGTGCAATCTATGCCTTGTGCCGGTGGTCGTTATGGGTTTTTAAAGATATGGTTTTAGTTGAATTGAAATATAAGGCAGTAGAGGAAAATAAAAGACTCTGTATGTCGATTGAATTTTTAAAATACATTGTTCTTCGGCGACCTTCTAGGTAGTCATGAAGGGGTTATAAGCCAAAATAAGGAGTTTATGCCTCTATTTCCGTACTTATTTGCTAAAATAATAACCAAGCTATTTACTATGGAATTAAATAGTACTAAAATAGTCCTGAATAAAAGGAGAGGCGATGTTACGTCTAGGTAAAATGACTGATTATGCAACAGTGGTGCTGAGTTTTATGGCAAAAAGTCAGAAGCAGATACATGCGGCTTTAGAAATTTCAACGGCAACCGGGATTGCACAGCCAGCCGTTAGTAAAATCTTGAAACTATTAGTCAAGGCCGGTGTTCTAAGCTCTATCCGTGGTGCAAAAGGGGGCTATGCGCTAATGCAAGCACCTGAAGATATCACTGTTGCAGCAGTGATTACTGCACTGGAGGGGCCAATATCTTTGACTGAGTGCAGCACTTCTGAGCATGGTTGTGAGCAAGTGTCAGATTGCCAGATTGGCAATAACTGGCGGCTTGTGAACCGAACTGTACAACAGGCATTAGAATCAGTCACGTTGGCCGATATGATGTTGCCCGTTAAATCTCCACAAGAAATTACTGTGCCGGTGGCCAGTTTATATCGTTTAAATAGTTAGAGAGTTTTTATGTCCTCAAGCGCACAAGAAATTGAAGAAATTGAAAGCCTGATGAGTCACAAGTATAAAGAAGGATTTGTGACTGAGTTGGAGGTGGATACCTTTCCACCAGGATTAGATGAGGCCGTTATTGCCCAACTTTCGGCCATTAAAGGCGAGCCTGAATTTATGCTGGAATACCGCTTAAAAGCATTTCGGCATTGGCAGACGATGAAGGAGCCTAACTGGGCGCAATTAGAGATAGAGCCGATTGATTATCAAGCAATCAGTTATTACTCAGCACCTAAAAAGAATTCAGATAAGCCGCAAAGCCTGGATGAAGTTGATCCTGAGTTACTGGAAACTTATAAAAAACTAGGTATTCCACTGGATGAACAGGAACGATTGGCGGGTGTTGCAGTTGATGCGGTTTTTGATAGTGTCTCGGTGGCGACAACGTTTAAGGGTAAATTAAAGGATGCCGGGGTTATTTTCTGTCCTATTTCGGAAGCCTTGCAAGAATACCCTGAATTAGTAAAACAATATTTAGGTACGGTTGTTCCTTCGGGGGATAATTTCTTTGCCGCCTTAAATGCAGCGGTGTTTACCGATGGTTCTTTTGTGTATATTCCCAAAGGGGTGCGTTGCCCTATGGAATTGTCTACTTATTTTAGAATCAATGCAGCCAATACCGGACAGTTTGAAAGAACCTTGATTATTGCGGACGAAGGTAGTCATGTCAGTTATTTAGAAGGTTGTACTGCACCGATGCGATGATGAAAATCAGCTCCATGCCGCAGTAGTGGAACTGGTGCTAATGGATAATGCCGAGATTAAATACTCGACGGTACAAAACTGGTATCCAGGCGATGAAAATGGTGTGGGTGGAATTTATAATTTTGTGACCAAGCGTGCCGAGTGCCGAGGGGCAAATTCTAAAGTGTCTTGGACACAGGTGGAAACAGGTTCGGCGATTACCTGGAAATACCCTAGTTGTGTTCTATTAGGTGATAATTCAGTCGGTGAGTTTTATTCCGTTGCCGTGACTAATAATTGTCAGCAAGCCGATACCGGTACAAAAATGATTCATATCGGTAAAAATACCCGTAGTACCATTATTTCCAAAGGTAT
>DAOVWV010000089.1 GCA_030636485.1 Methyloprofundus sp. | reverse complement strand
GGGCTGTATTTGTCTATGAGTTGGGAGCAGGCACTGCAGGCAGCGGAAGCTGAAGTAGGTTGGCGATTGCCTAATATAAATGAATTACAGAGCCTTATTGAAGAGCAATGCATTAGTCCGGCATTAAATAGTCAGGTTTTTCCAGGGAATGTGACTAATGTTTGGTCTTCGTCGCCAGATGCTTACTATACGAATAAAGCGTGGTTTGTCGCTTTCCGCAATGGCTACGTCCGAAGCTATGGTCGTAGCAATACTTTTCAGGTTCGGTTAGTTCGTAGCGGACAGTGATTTTTGTTTACCTTGTTCCCAAGCTCCGCTTGGGAATACGTGGGATCATAGCTCTGCTATGCTTTCGGTAAGCAGAACATACAACTAAGTATTCCCACTTGATTTTTGCTTGCATTTTATAATTTAAAAAAATCTTAAATAATGCCTTCTACTGAAAAAGTGTCTTACCAATTGACGACCAATCTAAGCCTTGCTCATGCTATTGAACATTTTTTAGATTTAACTTTCCCGGATATTGCGCGTTATGCGCAGGCCAAAAAAATTACTGAACCTTTGCTAGGCATCGTCGCATCAGTTAACGGGCAAGCCTATGGCGTGTTGCTGGCTGAAAACAAAGGTCATTCATTTAAAATACTGACTTGGTTTGTACATAAAGCGTATCGAAACCAAGGTATTGGTGAAAACTTATTATTAAAACTAGAAAAGGTATTATTAAAAAATAATGCCTGTGACCTTTTGTTTATTGATTATGATGCTGATTGGGAAGGGAGCGCCTGGATGGAATCAATTTTTAAAAAAAATAATTGGCAGTCACCAAAAGACAATCTATGGATGTGTGCCACAGAGAGAAAGCTGATTAGCCAAGCACCCTGGTTGGATATAGTGCCTAAAATGCGTGGCCTAGAAGTTTTTGCGTGGCAAAATATCACCTTATTAGAGCGGCTACAGTTATTGCAGGAAACATTTTACCCGCCTATACATAACCCATTTGTAGACGAAACACGAATTGCTTTAGCGTATAGCTATGGAATACGTAAAGATAATAAAATTATCGGCTGGTTAATTACGCATCAAATATCAGCCACTACGATTCAATACAGTAATTTTTTTATCCACAGTGCATACCGAAAAAATGGACATGCAATAGGTATTTTGATTAAAGCGATTAAACAGCAAATAGCCGATCATAAATTTGAAAAGTTTGTTTTTCAGATTCCCCCTAGCTCTGGCCAAATGGCATTTTTAAAAAAACGACTAGAACCCTATTTAATTTATAAAAGCATTATGAGATCCAATGCTAAAACCCTAAGGGATAAATAGAATGATAAAAAAACATTTTAATTTAACGAAAGCAGCAAAACATAGAGCATTGTTTTCTAGTATTTTGACAGCTAGCCTGTCTTTTTCGGCGATTGGGGGAGAAGTACTGGAATATTATGATCCCTATCGATTACTAGAACTACCCACTATTACCACTCCTGGTGAAAGTTATGTGTTTGTAGATATTGATGATGATGGGGATCAGGATGCATTTCGTCAGAATGTGTTTTTTGAGAATATAGGCAGTGCTGCCAAGCCTAGCTATATAGAGAGAGTCGGTGATGAAAACCCTGCAAGTGATATTCCCTCCTATTCCAAACTAGAATTTGTAGATATTGATGCGGACGGTGATTTGGATGTATTTATCGGCTTTCAAAAATCAGTTTCCGTTGGAGAGTTGTATGAGAATACAGGGTCAGCACAGCTTGCAACATTTGTTAAAAGGGGGATCAATGATTTAGGTGACTTATATAGCAGCCTCCCAACGAGATTCAGTTTTGTTGATATTGATGACGATGGGGATCAAGATGTCTTTTTAGAGGATGGGTTTTATGAGAATACAGGGGCGGAAGGTGCTCCATTTTTTACGAAAAAAGTGTTGAGTCATTTGGATGCCTTAAATACGCTGATAGCAGAGTCGTATGCCCTTCCAGTCTTCATTGACTTGGATGAAGATGGGGATTTAGATGCATTTTATAAACATGGTGCTGATCTACTGTTTTTGGAAAATACAGGCGATGCTTCTAAAGCAACGTTTAACTCTACTGTCGATATGGGTGTGTCTTTCAATAATGATCGTAAGCCTATATGGCAAGCAGTCAATATTGATGCTGATTCTGATATAGATCTTGTGATTGATGGAACTCCGCTTTTTAATGATGGAAGCTTAGGGCTGGATGCGTTTGATTTTACAAAAATTCAATCACGATTAGAAACACGAGGTATGTCGTTTGCTGATTTAGATGGTGATTTAGATGCAGATGCTTTTTTAGTCGGGGTAAGCGGTGGGAAGTATTCATCAGGCCTGAATACTGTACTCCAGTATACCAATGAAGGAAACATGGTTTTTGCAACGGATCCAGTGCCATGGGCAGGGGAGCATATTAGCAGTTCTGTGGCGTTTTCTACTCAGTTTGTTGACTTAGATCAAGATGGTGATCTAGATCAATTAGTGTATATTGATGATACACTAAAGTTTTTCGAAAATATTGCTACGGCTATAAGTCCTGAAATGGTGGAGAAAACAGGTTCTGATAACGCCTTTTCTTCTATTGTATTAGAATCAGGTGGACGAATAGCACCCGAATTTGTAGATATTGATGATGATGGTGATCTGGATTTTTTTACTTTAGATAGTGTGCCTGAAGAGTCAGGGTCAGTATTTGAAATAGCGTTTTATAAAAACATAGGTACTGTCGATGCTGCGGAATATCAGCGTGAGTTACTGGAGACCCCCTTTTTAATCCATATTGATAGTTTTGTAAATAATAACAAGAGGTTTGCATTTTCTGATATTGACCTGGATGGTGACCAGGATTTATTAATAGCTGATAGTCGAGGGTTGAGATTGCATAAGAATATAGGAGATAAACAGAATGCGAATTTTATCTTGCAAGATATTGAGTTAAGTCCTCTCAAAAATATATCTATTCCTGCCGATGGTGTTTATGGATTGAAATTTGTAGATATCGACAATAATGGTGATAAAGACTTAATTATCAATGATAATTTGCTGTATTTAAGCAGGCGTGTGGAGAAAGATACGGACAGTGACGGCTTACCTGATGATTGGGAAACCTTATATGGTTTAGACCCGACTAACCCTGATGATGGTGGCCTACATAGTGATAAGGATGGTGATGGTTACTCTAATTATGTTGAATTTTTATCGGGAACTGATCCAAATGATCCAAATGATCCCGGGGGAAGTGCCTCAGATCCTTGCCTAAGTAACCCTATTAGTTCGGTTATTCATATAGATAACAAACAGTACAGTAGCCTTGATGATATTACGTGTCAAGCTTCTGAAGGTATCAGTTTAACGGGAGATGTGACATTAAGTAGTGGTACACAAGCTTCTTTTAGTGCACCTTTGATACATATATTGCCAAATGTTAGTTTTCCGGCTGGAAGTCAAGTTCATTTAAGCTCGTTAGAGCCTGTTATTGTTGATGATTTTTCCGCTGATACGGCGACCACAGGGCTGTTAGAGATGGGTGTCTACAGCACCGGAGAGATTGAACAAGTAGGAGATCAAGACTGGTTTAAAGTTTCACTTGTTGCAGGGCAGCAGATTCAGGTTGACCTGGAAGGCGTATCTACAACAAAAGGGTCCTTAGATGATACTTATCTTAGGGGTATATATGATAGTGCAGGCGTGAAAATTGCAGGAACAGAAGATGATGATGGAGGGGAAGGTTATAACTCTCGCCTTATATTTACTGTGCCTAGTACGGGAGATTATTACATAGCGGCCGGTGATAATGGGGGTACAGGAACCTATGGTCTGCTAGTATCTGTGATTGGAGAGGTTTTATTTAGTTCGCCATTAAATGATACCGGCATCACCACTTGTTCCGATGCAACTAGCAACGGTCTTACTTGTCCTGTGGCTGGCTTTCCCGGTCAGGATGGCGAATCTGGGCGTGATGTCACGCATAACGATGATAGCGATGGTCATGCAGGCTTTAGTTTTACCAAACTGGATGCGGAGGGTAATGACTTAGCAGCCTCGGCAGAAGAATGGAACTGTGTACGTGATAATGTAACAGGCTTAATCTGGGAAGCCAAAACTGATGATGGCGGTATTCATGATAAATATAAGCGCTATCGTTGGGGCGGAGTAACAGCCTTGGGCAGCGGTACCGTTGGGACATATTATAATGATTGGGATGGGTTGGTCAATGGTAGTAATACAGAAGCATTGTGTGGTTATGCGGACTGGCGTGTACCGAATAATGATGAACTGTTGAGTCTAGTGGACTACAGTCGTTATAATAAGGCGATAGATAGTGATTATTTTCCTAATACAGCGTCTGATGTTTGGTCTTCGTCGCCGGAGGCCTACAGTGTGGTTTACGCGTGGCATGTCACTTTCAACTATGGCTCCACCACCTATAATAACCGTTTTTATGCATTGCAGGTTCGGTTAGTTCGTAGCGGAGAGTGGTAAGGCAGGGTCATATGTGTATAGTGCCCCGCTTTGTTTTTTATCGTGTTCCCAAGCTCTGAGCGAGACGGGGTATTCACCCCGTTTTGGGGGGAGCAGAAAGTATTTTTCTTTCCTCTTGGGAATACGTGGGATTACAGCGCTGCTATGCTTTTTAACCCTCTGGAAGAAAACAGGAAAAAACAATGGGTAAAAAGTTGCTATCAATTTAAAGAGCTGGATAACCTCTGTTTCTTCTTGTTCCGAGGCGGTGCAAAGCATTCAGTGTAATCTCCTCCTTACTGAGAAACGATACGAAATGAATCATTATGTGTCTCATTAATTTTAAAGAAATGTATAGTGCCTGGTTGCAATGCAAACGGGGGAAGGGAAAAAGCCCACAGGCACAGTATTACGAAGTTAATTTGCTGGATAATCTGTTTGCTACTCTGGATGATTTACGACAGCAACGGTGGTATCCAAAAAATCCCATCTGCTTTGTTATTCATTACCCTAAATCACGCGAAGTCTACGCCGCCCAATTTTCATACCGTGTGGTACATCATTGGCTGGTTCCACAGTTGGAACAGTGTTATCAAGGTTATTTTATAACAGATGTGTATTCCAACCTAAAAGGCAAAGGAACCCATAGCGCGGTGAAGCGTCTACAGAAATTTATGCGCTCTTTATCAGACCAGCATCCTCAGGTGTATTTTTTACAGCTGGATATAGCCAATTTTTTTAATGGTATTGATAAGCCTATTTTGTTTCAGTTATTACAACGACGCTTAAAACAACAAGTTAGAAAAGGGATTATTAGTACAGAAAAAGCACATTATTTACGCCTGCTAAGCACTATGCTCATACCGATGAGTGGGCGAAAATTCCACAACATAAGCAGTTAAAAAATGCAGGTGTGAACAAAGGTCTGCCTATAGGTAATTTAAGCAGTCAGTTTTTTGCTAATGTGTATATGAATGAACTAGATCAATTTGTTAAGCATCAACTCAAATGTCGCCATTATTTACGCTATGTCGATGATTTTATTTTGCTGCATCCTCAACAGGAGCAACTAATACAATGGCACAAGGCTATTGAGCAGTTTATCCAGCAACAGTTATTACTGACACTAAGGTCTGAAATACTTTTACACCCAGTACAACAGGGGGCAAATTTTCTGGGTTATACTGTCAGACCGCATTATTGTTTGGTGCGCCGCCGTGTCATTGGGCAATTATTGCACCGCCTTAATAAATTTCAAAAGCAATATATCAAAGGTAGTCAAAAGAAGGGATGGAGTCTATCTGTGCCTACGATTGCAAGAGAGCATTTAAGCGCTGTTTTATCCAGCTATCTGGGACATTTTAAACACGCAAAGCATTATAGATTGTTAATACGGATATGGCAGCGTTTTTTATGGCTGGCTTTACTCTTTAATCAGTATGCGTGTCGCTTAAGCCCCGCGTGGAAACCGGTCTATGTTAGTGGTTTTTATAGTCAGCAAGTCTATTTTCAAACATGTTACCCAAATGCACAGTTATGCATACAAAAAGGTTATCAAATGTTATCGCTTTATCCTAAAGTTCCAAAAAATCAAGCTAGCAATATAATCAATGCGATAACTTTGTTCCCTAGGCATTCCACGCATGAGGGTGAGAGCTTTCAGATTAATCCAGTCTACGTGACTGACAAAGAGAGTCATTATTTTAAAAATGTAGAATCTTATATCAGAGCACAAGTCAGTCGTGTGATCGTCAAACAAGAAGGCTATTTACCAGGCGGCTTGCGTGAACGCTGTGTGAACCAATTATTTATCAACCCAGGAGTTAACTTATGTACCCATTGAGTCGTTTATTTTTATTCTGCACAGTATTAGCACCTTTAACATTATGCGCCCAGACTTGTCAATCGGATTTTCCGGCAACCACACCGACGGAACGTTTTGAGATTAATAATGATACGGTTTATGATACTCAGACAGGATTAAGCTGGAAGCGTTGTCTACAGGGGCTATCGGGTATCCAGTGTGAGCAGGGGGCGATATTGTACTTGAATTGGGAACAGGCTTTGCAGGCCGCCGATGCCGAAACAGGCTGGCGATTGCCTAATATAAGGGAGTTGAAGAGTATTGTCGAAAAGCAATGCGCTGTTCCTGCGCTAAATATTCAGGTATTTCCAGGGGATAATGCCTCTAATGTTTGGTCTTCGTCGCCGTTTGCCTACAATACGACTTCCGCGTGGTATGTCACTTTCGCCACTGGCGAGAGCTTCAATTATACCCGTGATCATGCATTGCAGGTTCGGTTAGTTCGTAGCGGACAGTGATTTTTGGTTTTTTTC
>DAOVWV010000147.1 GCA_030636485.1 Methyloprofundus sp. | reverse complement strand
CCTCGGCACGATGTATCGGAAAATAGTTCAGCGCAGCATCTCTATATTGCGCAATACCCGCGTCGGTACGATACAGGCTGTCCTGATTTGTTAATATCTGCGGTATAGGACGTTGCTCTTGCGCCAGTTTCTCGGTAAACCATTCGATACCTAAACGATCCAATAGCTCTAGCGGGCCATAGCGCCAGTTATAGCCTAGCCGCATGGCGCTATCAAGCGCATCAATATCATCGGCTATTTCAGGGATTAAATCTGCGGCATAAGTCAGCGTTGCCGACCATACCCGCCAGACGTATTGACTTAAGGCATCCTCTTTATCAAGAAAGGCACGTAAATCGGCTGGTTTATGGGTGACACCTTCGACTTTAAAACGCTCACTGAGGCGGTACTCCCCCTGTTGTAAATCAATGGCCTGTTTGATCTTTGCTTTACTATCGGGTTGCAGGCGATAAAAACCACCTTTGCCTTTACGCCCGGTATAGCCTGCTGCCATCATGGTTTGCAATAGTTGCGGTACTTCTGCAATGACATACAGAGGGTCACTGGGGTGTAAGGCCTGTTTGAAATTATTCAGTACATGCGGCATCAAATCTAAACCGATTAAGTCCAGCAAACCAAACACCCCGGTTTTCGGAATGCCAAACAGACTTAGGGCGGCATCGCATTGCTCTACGCTTAAATGCAGTGCAATGGCTTCGCGTACCGCTGTTTGCATCCATAAGGTACCGATGCGGTTGGCGATAAATCCAGGTGTGTCTTTACACAGCACACAGCCTTTGCCTAAATTAATATCTGCAAAGCGGCGCAGCGCATTAAACAGTTTTTGATCCAGTTCCGGTGGCACAACTAATTCTAACAGGCGCATGTAACGCGGTGGATTGAAAAAGTGGGTAATCATAAAGCGCCGCTTGAAGCTGTCTGTTCGCTCAGCGGTCAATATACTCAGAGGCAGGGTTGAGGTATTCGAGGAAATCAGCGTGTCAGATCCACAGATATTCTCCAGCTTTTTGTATAACGCTTGCTTGATCCCCGGATTCTCGATCACCGCCTCAATCACCCAGTCAACCTCTGCTAAGGTATGTAAATCATCTTCAATATTGCCCACGGTGATCAAGCGCGCATTATTAGGGTGCATAAAAGGCGAAGGGTGAGCCTTTAGCATTTTTGCCAGTGCACTGGCTGCAATGACATTACGCTCACTCGCATCCTTAGGCACTATATCCAATAAATAAACCGCAATGCCCGCATTGGCAATATGTGCTGCAATGCCGCTACCCATCACTCCCGCACCGATAACGGCCACTGTATTAATGTTCATGAGATTGCCTCCAGAATGGTAGCAATACCCTGGCCGCCACCAATACATTGCGTTGCCAAAGCAAATTGTTTGTTCTCGCGTAATAAAAGGCTCGCCGCCTTGCCGGTGATTCTTGCGCCCGTTGCGCCTAAGGGGTGCCCCAAGGCAATTGCACCGCCATCAATATTGAGTTTTTCAGGCGCAATAGGCAGCTCCTGTAATACCGCGATACTTTGCGCAGCAAATGCTTCATTCAGTTCAACAATATCCATATCTGACAGCGCCAAACCCGCCCGTTGCAATGCTTTTTGGGTGGCCTCCACGGGCCCTATGCCCATAATTTCTGGCTGGCAGGCAGACACCGCGATAGATTTAATACGCGCCATTTTATCCAGACCATGCACATCCGCATATTTCTCACTGCAAACCAGTACCGCCGCCGCTCCGTCAGTCAGCGGTGAGGACGTGGCGGCTGTCACACTGCCCTGGGTTAAAAAAGCGGGTTTTAATTCTGCCATTGCGGCAGCGGTAGAATCAGGGCGTAAGCAAGCATCCGCCTCTACCCGCTCTCCTTTGCGCGTGACTATCGGGATAATTTCATCGCTCAATAGTCCTTGCTGTTGCGCGGCGTAGGCCTTTTGTTGACTCAGCAATGCAAAGGCTTCCTGATCGACACGGGAAATTTGATATTTATTGGCCAGGTTTTCAGCCGTATCCCCCATATTGATATAGGCTTGCGGATAGTGCTGATACAGTTCTGGATTAGGTAAATAGTTGAATCCCCCCATCGGCACCCGGCTCATTGATTCCACACCGGCACAAATAAAGGCTTCACCGGCATTCATCTGGATAGCTCCCGCCGCGAAGTGTATGGCCTGCATAGACGAGCCACAGAAACGGTTAATAGTCACCCCGGCGATACTTAGCGGCAATTCTGCTAAATAGACCACCAGGCGAGCCATATTCATACCTTGCTCTCCTTCAGGGAACGCACAGCCCAGCATCAAATCTTCAATATCATTGGGATTAACCCCGGTTTTAGCAATCAACGCTTTAACCACCTGCGCAGTCAAATCATCCGCCCTGACACTTTTTAGGGAACCTTTATTCGCCAGCGTAAAGGGAGATCTGGCGTATGCTGCAATAACGACGTTTTTCATGGTCTTATCTCCTGTGATAGTATCGCTTGTGGCGGCTTATCCACGCCTTCAAGAGAGTGACTTTGTTGATTTAAAAAGGTATCAATAACGCCCCATAACTGGCCAATATTTTCCATTAAAATACCGTGCCGCTCGGATTCTATAATATGTAATTTCTTGTCTGTTGCACCCAGCTTGTTCAGGACGAAATCGGCACTTTGCAGTGATACAATGGGATCCTGATCTGCGTAACATAAGAGTGTCGGTGTTTTGATCTCGGGTAATAGCGTGTCTAACTGCTGAATTAAAAGGCGCAATTCGTACAAGGCTCTAATCGGCGTATTGTGGTAATTAATATCAGGATGTTCGGGGATATTCTCAATAAAGGGTTTGACACCTTCAAAGGAAGAAACCCAGTTTACAAAAGTATTGGTGCCATGCAATAAAGGCACCAGCATAAAGGAAGAATTAACAAATTTTATGGGAACCGACACGGGAATAACCCCGAGTATTGCATCCGGGTTTTCTGCCGCCAGTTTAAGTGCCAACGCACCCCCGGTTGAAAAGCCGATAACAAACAGTTTAGGGCAATGTATTTTGAGAATGTTAAAGCCTCTTTGCACACTTTGAAACCATTGTTCAAAGTTTAGGTCACGCAAGGCATAGGGCGACGTACCATGCCCCTGAATTCTTATCCCCAATACGGTAAATCCCTGCTGGGCAAGGTAATGGCCATATTCCCGCAGCTCGGCGGGGCTGGCCAGTAGCCCGTGTATCAATAGGATACCGATGCCATTGGCTTGTTTGGGTTGAATAAAAAAAGGCGAGGGATCAGCGGTCATTGTTTCCTGCTCGCCTATCTCACTGCTGAGTTGGTCACTGTACTGTTGCTGCTCAAAGCCAAGGCTCAGATGTTCGTCTTCAAGATGCCAGGAAGCCAGTTGATAAGGGTCTATTGTCTGGTAATTAAGGTCTGCCGCCAGCAAGTGTTTACGTATGCTATACAAAGGCTCGACCTCGTTGTTATACACGGCAATCGGGTTTTCCAGGCGAATCTGATCGAAGTCATGGTCAGCGCAGAGTTTGGCTAAAAAATGATAGCATCCATCCTGCTCTCTAATCAGCTTTGCCTCTTTGGCGATGCAAATAAAATGCTCAAAACGGCTGTTTTCACCATAAATTAAGTCGCCATAATCGGCGGGATTTAAGAGACTGCGGTGTAAATGAATACGGGTACTTTTTTGCAAGGTTTTAATCGTGATATACAGTACCGTGTAAAAGCGGCTTTTTTCGATATGCTGACGCTGCTCATCGATTAGACTCATAATCAGTGTGGAAGCCAGATGACTCAGGTTTACCGTCACATTGGCATAGATTTTCTGCATATACTGATTGCGTGAGCATTGCGCATTACTAATAAAAAAATGTCCTAGCAGACGCTCTTTCCAGTTTCTGGGGGAGCTGTGAAGTTTGAAGACATCATCGAGTTGATGTATATTCGGTGCCACCTTATCCATCATGTAATGAGTGCCCAATCCCCAGTGACAACAAGGGTTAACGGGGTCTCCCATACGAATATCCATGTCCGTATTTTTGAGCATGATATTACTTTCGATCAAGAGTTCTTCTGACTGACGTAGACTCAAACCATTAGAAAACATTTCCACACTTTTAAAGAGCAGGTTTTCTGAAGAACGAATCGGGTAAAAAGTAATATTGGCGGGTACAATCAGTGTCGGTTTCAGTGCAGTCACCATCAGGTCATCCATATTTTCAAATT
The DNA here is from genome assembly GCA_030636485.1 of Methyloprofundus sp. Taxonomy (GTDB): domain Bacteria; phylum Pseudomonadota; class Gammaproteobacteria; order Methylococcales; family Methylomonadaceae; genus Methyloprofundus. The sequence continues at coordinate 1,014 of DAOVWV010000147.1, read as the reverse complement.
GCAAGAGCTCCTGCCAGTGTTGCAGACGATCAACTTGTTTTTTTTCAAAAGCATAGCGAATCGCCGCTTTCAACGCCTCGACCCCCTGACCCAAAACGGCAGGCCCAGTATGGTGTTTACGCCTGCCACCGGTCATACGGGAATAAATGCTGTAGTGGCCTTGTTTATCAATAACCCGTCGGTCTTTGACCATACCGCCTTCCGGAAAGATAATGACCTTACGCCCGCGCAATATCTGTCCTGCCAATATGGCAAATAAACGCGGGTGATCATGCGGATAAACCCCCACTTCTTTCAGATAATTTGAAAGCACATTGCTTTCATTAAAGAACTCCCCTGAAGCAATCGCGCAACTAAAAGCCCCGGTTTTTTCGAAAATCAGGAATTGGGGAATAAAGGTTTCGAAGCGGGAGAAATGGTTGAACAGGAAAATATCACCCTGCAAGGGTTGGGTATCAGCATGCAATTCCAGATTGACACTGAGCAGTTTTTTGACACCACTAAACAGCTTCACCGAATGGTTGTATAGCCCTACGTTTATATCAGGCCAGTCGTTAGGATAACGTGTTTGTTTCATGGTCACCTTCTTCTCAGGAAATGATGCTAAAGAGCACGGTTGAGTATTAGATTAGCGAAACGTCTATCAGTCTTGTCAATAAGTCGGAATGTGTTTTGTTTCCTTACAGGGTGGTTTGGTGTGTAAGGAAATCAAGGGTTTATTGGGAAATTAAGCACAATGGCTTTTCTGTGATAGTACTCTCTTTATAGGGAGAGCTCAACTAATCTAGATTTTGGGAAGTGAGGCAGGGGGCTTTGGTTTTCCAATAGAATAGTCTGAAATTTATTTGACAATAAAAGAAGATAGCTATAATGTAGCACAAAAGCGAATTAGTTGGAATTCTAGAGGTGTTTTTTTTGTTGGCTGAATTCGGCGTAAGAAAGCGTTAAGGTGGATATAGGTAGAATTTAGTGTGTTTTTTGATGGACTGTTATGTTTTAAAAAGGAGATATAGT